>NZ_JBQQCE010000200.1:0-16477 GCF_052245645.1 Streptomyces sp. KR55
GACCTTGTCCGCCAGCTCAACGCGCTTGGCCACGATGTCACTCTCGCCCCCGCAAGCTGACCGCCATCTCAAGCTCTGGCCAACGAACGCGTCAGCATGCCCGTGACCTGGGGAATTTTCCATTCAGCGTGCTGGCCGACTTCCGCGATCGTCTCACCGAGGGCGACCGCGCCGACCGCCTCCTCGACCTCGCCCTGGCCCGCGTGAAGGAGGCTGGCCTGGTGCGGGAGCGCACCACACAGCGCACCGACTCCACCCATGTCCTGGCAGCGGTGCGCGACCTGACCCGGCTGGAGCTGGTCACCGAGGCGGTACGCGCCGCGCTGGAGGAAGTCGCCGGCACCGCCCCGCACCTGTTGGACGGGCTGGTCGACGAGGACTGGGGGCGCCGCTACGGCCGTCCGGTCCGCCTGGGCAAGAACCCCACCAAGCCCAAGACCAGGATTCTCGCCACCGGCGACGACGCCGTCCGGCTCCTGGAGCACCTCTACCGGCACGGGGGAGAGCGCGCGTCGGGCCCTCGTGTCCAAGCCCTGCGCCAGATCATGGTGCAGAACTATCACCGCGACGCCGCGGGACGCCTGCGCTGGCGCACCGCCGAGTCCGAGGACGGACCCGGGCTGCCGCCCTCGTCCCGGGCGATCGTCTCCCCCTACGACACCTCGGCCCGCTATGCCCGCCACGGGCACATCATCAGCTGGAAGGGGTTCTCCGCCCATCTGACGGAGACGTGTGCTCCGGACGGCCCCAACGTGATCACGGACGTGGCCACCACCGCGTCCACCACCCATGACAGCAAGGTCCTGCCCGGCGTCCACACCCGCCTGCACCACCGCGGCCTGCTGCCCGCCGAGCACCTGGTCGACAGCGGCTACACCTCCCTGCCCCACCTGGAACAAGCCGCACGTGACCACCAGGTCACCGTCTCCGGGCCACTCCGCAGCAACCCCACCCGGCAACACCGCCGCGGCGAGGGCTTCGCCCGCGACGACTTCCACATCGACTACGACCGCCGACAGGTCACCTGCCCTCAGGGCCAGGTCAGCCAGGGGTGGCACGGCCCCTACCCGACCTCCTCACCCACCGCGGCCCCGCTAATCGTGGCCAGGTTCACCAAGAGCCAGTGCCAGCCGTGCCCGGCCCGCGCCCAGTGCACCACCTCCCGCGAAAGCACCCGAACTGTCGGCTTTCCCCCACGAACTCCGCGACCTGCAACTCCGTGTCCGTGCCGAGCAACAGACTCCCGACTGGAAGACCCGCTACGCGGTCCGCTCCGGAGTGGAGGGAACGGTCAACGAGTTCGCCCACGGCCACGGCATGCGCCGCTGCCGCTACCGAGGACAGAGCAAAGCCCACGTCCAGCACGTCCTGACCGCCATCGCCATCAACATCGAGCGTCTCAGCGGTCTCCCACCGACCGAGGAAGCACCCCCTCCCCGCCGACCGACCGCCTTCCAGAACTACCTCGACCAGCGCGAAATCCCCCGGCCAAAATCCTGGCGCACCCTGGGCACCTGACCTCGGCAACTCCAAGATCCCCGACAGAGTCAAGCTAACAGTCCAGTACGAAGGTGCCGCCTGCGGTCGTCGCAAGGTCGGCCCCGAGGGCGGCTGCCGGCGTCCAAGCCCCGGGCGTGCCGACGCCGCGGGCCAGCAGTTCGGTGACGGTGGCGGTGACGTCAGCCGTGAAGTCCATGCCGTCGCCGGCGCGGAGCCATCCCTCGTGCAGGGTGCCGTCCGCCCACTCGACGACGGCGTGCCCCCAGGAGTGCTCGCGCGGACGGGGTGCGGCCTTCACCGGGGCCCGGCCCAGCCGGTCGACGGCGAGGCGTCGCAGCGTCGGAACGGACAACAGGCGGCCGAGCAGCGGGAGCAGGACACGTATCAGCGGAGCGGTCGGCACGAGAGCCGAAGTCGCGGTGACGAATGGTGCTCCGCTCACCACATGCGCCGCGAGGAGCTCGCCGGACGCGACACCTGCCGACGTCGCCGACTCACCGTCAGGGAACATGAGCTGCTGCGGGTCCGCGCCGAGGCGCGACGTCACCAGCCGCCCGTTCTCGTACTGCCGCCCGCCGGCGGTGAGCGCGTCCACGATGCTGGCCGCAAGGGCGGCACCGAGCACACCCGCCTCGACGGCCACCGAACCCACCGCGTCGACCCGAACCCGGTGCGGCGTGGGACGTCCTTCGCACAGCTTCGCTACCACCGCCTCCGTCGCCAGCACGCCGAATCCGGCGCCGGTGACCAGGGTGCTGCCCGCCCGCACCGCTTCGTCGTGCAGGGCGAGCAGCCGGTCCACGGCGACCACGTCGTTGGCCTGGTCGACGTAGTGGCCGCCCGGCATGCAGGCACGGGCGATCACTGGTGCTGTCGCGGCGAAGGCGCCCATCGTGTTCACCACCACCCGCGGGCGCTCCCGGACGATCTCGTCCGCGACCCGCTCGGCCGAGTCGGCGATGACCACCTTCGCGTCCCCAGGCAGACCGGCTTCGGTCCCGGCGGCGACCATCCGCTCCCGGCTGCGGCCGACCGGCACGACCGTCAGTCCCCGCGCGACCAGCCGCGCGGTCACGCCTCGGCCGACACGGCCGGTGGCCCCGACTATCCACACCTCGTCGTTCGCCCTGCTCTTGCCGGCCGTTCCGTCGGTCTCGCTGGTCTGCGTCATGTGAACCTCACCCCTGCCTGCTCCGGGCCCCACCGGGGACGAGTCCCCCAGTGATGACACAGTGTGTCGTGGGCGCAGGCTAGCACTGATGACACAGTGGGACATCACCTGTTACCGTCGACCTATGGCGAGGTGGGATCCGGGTGCCGAGGAGCGCCTGAAGCGGGCGGCCCTGGAGCTGTACTTGGAGCGCGGCTACGACAACGTGACGGTGACCCATATCGCCGAGCGGGCCGGACTCACCCGGCGCTCCTACTTCCGCTACTTCCCGGACAAGCGCGAGGTCCTGTTCGCCGGCTCGGAACGCCTGCCCCCGGCACTCACGAAGGCGGTCCTGGCGGCAGACCCGGACGCGGCCCCGCTCGCTGCCGTCCTCGACGCGCTTGCGCAAGTCGGTGCCCAACTCGTCGAGCAAGTGGACGGCGCGACGGAGCGCCGGGCGGTGATCGACGCCAGTCCGGAGCTGCAGGAGCGCGAACGGACCAAGGCGGTCGCGATCACCGAGGCGATCCGCGACGCTCTGAAGCAACGTCAGGTGAAGGCCGAGACAGCCGAACTGGTCGCGCAGCTCGCCACCGTGGTCTTCCAGAACGCCTTCCGGCACTGGATCGATGGCAAAGGGCAAGCGAGTTTCGGCAGCTGCCTGTACACGGTGACCGACGAACTGCGAGCCACCCTCGCCGTGACGTGAGAAGAACGTCCGCCCACTGCCGTAACTGATCGCTTCAGGGCGAGACCGACGCCCCAACCTGCCCAACTTCGTGACCGCTGCCACCGAACGCCTGGAAGGCGCCAGAGTGGCCAACTGCCGCGCCCAGTTGCAACCTCACAGCGCGTCACCGCTTGTCGCTGTCAATAGCTCACTGGACCGCCCCGTGATGCGCCATCAGCCACCTACACTTCGGAGGGCACATCTGACCAGGCATGAAAGTGAATGCTGAAGTATCGGGTCATGGCATCGAAGCGAATTCGGGCAGCGTGAGGGCTGAGTGGGCCGGTCGCGCGGTCGCGGAGGGCATGGTGGTGAGGCCACGCAGGATGGTGTTGCGTTGCTCCAGGGCCCGCATCGTGGTGGGGAAGAGCGTGGCGGCACCGTTGGCGACCAGTGCCTGATTCATGGCGACGAACTCGCGAACGTCGCGCTCGTAGGCGGCGAAGGCCGCAGTGTGGTCCGGGTTCGTGGCCAGGGCGTGGGCGAGCATGTAGGCACCGACCAGCGCAAGGCTTGAGCCCTGTCCGGTGAGGAACGAGGGTGCGTAGGCGGCATCTCCGACGAGCGCGACGCGGCCGCTGGACCAGCGGGGCAGGTGGATCTGACCGGCCGTGTCGAAGAACAGGTCATCCGCGTCGCGCATGGCGGCGACCATGCCAGGGACCTCCCATCCCGCGCCTGCGAAGGCCGTGGCGACCAGGTCCCGTTGGGCGTCGGGGTCCCGGAGGGCATCGACCGGCGGTTCCGGTTGGTGAAAGTTCAGGAAGGCGTGCAGCTCGTTGTCGGCCCCGACGGCGTAGAGGGCCGCGGCTTGCCCCGGAGCGTTCCACATCATGAGCTCGCGGGAGAGCCCGAAGGTGTTCGGCATGGTGAATATGGCGAAGCAGTAGCCGAGGTAGCGGTGGAACTGTGCTTCGGGGCCGAAGAGTGCGCCCCGGGTGTGTGAGTGCAAACCGTCGGCGCCGATCACCAGGTCGAACGTGCGCTGTTGACCACTGTGGAAAGTGACCTCGGCCTTGTGTACGGACTGGTCGAGGGTGTCGATGGAGTCGTTGAACAAGAATTCCACGTCGCCGCGAACCAGCGCGTAGAGGATCGCTCCCAGGTCCCCCCGGCGCACCTCCAAGTCCTGCCCCTTGACACTGCCGACAACGGCGTCCGGGCTGAGTACAGCCAGTTCACTGCCATCGGGGTTGAGGAAGGTGCAGCGATGCGAGTGGATGTGCGTGTCGTGCAGTTGCGGCAGTATTCCCATCCGCCGGACCACCTCTGTCGCAGTACCGCGGATGTCGATCGGATATCCGCCGTCGCGCAGTGTGCTTGCCTTCTCCACCACGGTGACGGCGAACCCGGACCGGCTCAGCCAGTAGGCCAGCGCAGGTCCGGCAATGCTGGCCCCGGAAACCAGAACCGTGCGCTTCGCGGTAGTACTCACGTCCATCGACAGACCGGTAGGCGTCATGCCTGGGCTCCCTTTTTCGTCATGTTGCGGACAACGAGCAATGACAACGCGGCGACGAGGCCGGCGATGGCGAAAGCTGTGGCGAAGGCCGATTCGGTCGACAGACCCGTCGCCGGATCGGCCCCGGCATCGAGGATCGCGCCGGCGATCTGGGCACCCAGAACGGTGCCGATCACCCGGGTCACCGTGAGCAGGCTGGTAGCGATGCCGATGTCCTTGGTCTCCACGCCGGTGGCGGTACTGGCAAGCAACGCCGTCGTACCGATGCCCGCGGCGAACGCGATCAGCACCTTGGCGAGGGCGAGCTGCCATTCCGCGGTGTGCAGCACCGTGAGGGCCATCATCGTGGCCACCGTGACGGCGGCTCCGACGGTGACTACGGCGCGCGTACCGAAACGCCGCGCCGCGATCCCGCCGATCGAATCGCTTACGCACCCGGCGATAGCGCCGGGCAGCAGGAGCATTCCTATGTCGGTGGTGTTGGCTCCGAAGCCGTACCCGTCGGCCGGTGCCCCGAACATCTGCGGGAAAAGATAGCCCACCATCCCGAAACTGGCGGTTATGACGAAGGTGAGCCCGAACGCATTTCGCACTGCGGGCTTTGCCAGCATGCGCAGATCGACCATCGGCGAGGCTGCCCTGCGCTCGACGGAGACCCATGCGGTAGCGAGTGCGGCCACGCCCACCACGATGGCACCTACCGCAGGCGGCGACACGCCGCCGCCCTCCGTCACCGCCTTCAACCCGAGCATGAACGCGAGCAATGTGGCGCTCAGCAGGGAAACGCCAGGCCAGTCAATCCTGTTGTCCGACTCGATCGGCGGATCATGCGGCATGAGCCACATCACGGCCGACGTCATCCCTATGATCACGATCGTTGGTAGCGCGAACATCCAATGCCAGGACATTCCTTCCGCTACCGGCCCGGCGAACAACATTCCCACCATGCTGCCGCCGGTGAACAGCGCAACGACCACCCCGATCGCCGCCTGTGACGCTCCTGTCGAGAGGTGTTTGCGCGCGAGGATGAATGAGAGGGGCAGCGCACCCACCATGGCGCCCTGCAACGCCTGACCGAGTAACAACAGCGGCAAGTTCGGCGCCAGGCTGGCCAGCAGACCACCGGCCGACACTACGGCCATCAGCGAGACCAGCACTCGCTTTCCCCCGTAGCGGTCGCCAAGTTTGCCTGCGACAGGCGTGATGACCGCGCCGGTGATGAGCAATACGTTGCC
Source organism: Streptomyces sp. KR55 (assembly GCF_052245645.1). Taxonomy (NCBI): domain Bacteria; kingdom Bacillati; phylum Actinomycetota; class Actinomycetes; order Kitasatosporales; family Streptomycetaceae; genus Streptomyces; species Streptomyces sp. KR55. The sequence goes on from NZ_JBQQCE010000200.1 coordinate 6,081, forward strand.
GATCAATGCCGCATCGCCATTACTCACCCCCAGCTCACCTCGCAGCAGCGGGAGCGCAGGCTCCACCACTGACTGCAGGGTGCCGAGGGCGAGTGCCAAGAAGCCGAGGGCACCGATCGCCGGCCTCCCGATACGGGTTGGGGAAACTCCAGCTAACATGGACGTCCTTTCATTGTTGGTTGCGAGCAAGTACGGGAACCTGCTGGATGTGTGCGCTGCGCTTCCGTGGCGCACACGCGAACGGGGGCTACCGATCGCGCTGGTCCGTTGGCGGGATGAACCGCTCGGCCAGTCCGCCGACTGAGTCGACCCGCCGCGTCGTAGCGGCACCGCCGGAAGACCCAACATCCGATGCGGTCACGAAATGTCGCCACCTGTTGATCACTCCAGACACCGCCAGGCAGGGGAAGCGCGCGGGATTCGCGCGCCTCAACACTTCCTTGCGGCGCCCCGCGGGGCATCGTTCCCCGCCGCCGTCTTTCCCTGGTGCACCCGGACCAGCCACGCACATGTTCTGGTGCCTACGCACCACAGGCCGACTGCACCCGCAACGAGGCTCACCCCGGAACTCCATGACTTGGGTGACAGCCGGACTGTCACACCCTCCTCGGACGAGCGGCGGGCCGCCTCCTGGACGCAGGGGCGTCCTGGACGTGACCGGCTCGTGGGCCGAGCACGCAGCACAGCAACGTACGCGCCAGGTGAATCAGGGCCCACATCCAGGGCAGGGCTGCGCCGGTGATCGGCCTTGAAGGCAGCGGTCGCATGCCCATGCCGGCCATGAGGGCGACGGTGACGCGGACGGCGTCGCCGTCGCAGGCCGCGCGCAGGCGGCCGACCTGTTCCTTGGTGAGGGGTCGCGGTCGAGCTCCGGCGAGGTGGCCGCCGTGCTGGAAGCGCACCCGAGATCCTTGACGCTCGAAGCGGAGGCCACGGGCCACTCGGGCCGCGTGGAGCGGGCTGTCGGCACGGTGCAAGGTTCCAACGGGCCGGTCATGACCGTCAGCCCGCGGACGGACTCGGTTCGGGTCGCCGCTCCGGGTCGGTCCCCCACTCCTCCGCGATGCGCATGAGTTGTCTGTTCCCGCGCTCGTGCGGAGCCCAGCCCGGGGCTCCGGTCGTGGCGAAGGCGATCCATGCCGCGTGTGTGCGGGCGGCGAGTTCGGCCGGCGGCGCCCCGGCACCGAGCAGGGCGTCGGGACCGAGCAGAGCGGGCTGGTCGGTCACATCGAAGACAAAGGGGACCCGACGGTGTGCGCCGCGCTCAGTTCACCGCCCAGCGCGGGAGAACGCCAGGCGGATTCGGAAGGTGCGGGAGTTGCCGCTCGAGCACCTCGAGCAATTCTTCGCTCAGCTTGGGCCTGGACGCCGGCCCCTTGGACTCCAGGGCCGATGTTCCGCCGTGCTCCCAGGCCCGGCGCCAGCGCTGGACCGAGCGCACGCTGACACGCAACCGCCGGGCGACAGCGGCGTTGTCGTCTCCCCGGGTGAACAGCTCGGCCGCTTGCTTGCGGATGTCCTCACGGAACAGCCGTCGCTCAGTGGTCAGCCCGCCTCTTTGCGGATACCTCATACGACCGGCCTACCGCGACGACGATTGCTTGTCAGCCCACGACATCACGCCAACAAGCTCAGTAAGCGATGGACTCCCACCGGGGGAGCCCGTCGTGCAGCTCCTGATCGTTGACCGTCCCTTCATCGCGCATGGTGCGCCCCCTCTCGATTCCGGAAGGGCAGGTTATCCACAGGAACACGCGTTTCCTGCCTGGCGGTCTACGGTGCCTGTCGCCAGTCGAGTGGCGGGGGGAACGTCATGCACGGGACGGTGCTTGAGGAGCTGGCCGTCGAGGTGATGACGGAGCTGCCGACAGCGGCAGCCAGGGGTGAGGTGTTGGCGCAGACCTCGGCCCTCGTCCCCACGCGGCTTACGCACCGCCCGGTAGGCGAAGTCCGACGTACAAGCCCAAGCCCATAAACGAACATCAGCCTGAAGGCCGGGAAGGTCCGTGGCTCGGCACGCACCGGTCGCCGCGGTGATGGGCTTCCATCACCACGTTCCGCCGACGAGCCTGAGCGACTTCTTACCCGCTGGGAGTGCTCCGCCGAGTCGGCCCGGTGACGTAGTGCCAGATGGGCTGCGTCATGCCGGCGCGCGGGGATGGTGCAGTGCAGGCGACGGCTGGTAAGCCCGAGGAGCGAACGGCGTCGCCCGCGCGTTTTGTGCGACTGTACGGCGGTCTCAGCCGCCCTCGTCGTCTTGCTCTCCAGGGGCGCCATCCACAGCCGCCCCTCCCCTCCCCTCCCCTCCCCGCCGCGCTGCCTGCGCCTCCTCGGTCGCCTCAAGGAACCGTCCCTTTGGGGCAGCTGCCTGAGAGGCCGCCTACACGGTGGTGTCGTGCAAGGGGCTGACGACCTGAGTGCTGACGTGCTGGTAGATCACGTTGCTGCGGAAGTTGACGATCTCTCGGCGCTGACTGAAGCGGTCCATGAGGAAGGTGTGCAGCTGGTCGACGTCAGGTACGGCTACGTGAACGAGGAAGTCGTCGCCGCCCGCGATGACGAACACGGAGAGAACCTCGGGCAGTGCACTCACATATGCCTTGAAGCCTTCGATGACGTCTCTGCTGAGTGGGCGCACCTGGATCGAGAGCAGCGCCTGGACGGGGCGGTTGATGGCCCTCAGGTCGACCGCCGCGTGAAAACCGGTGATGATTCCGCGCTTGCGCAGCGCGCGGGTGCGCTCCAGACAGGTGGAGGGGGCGATACCCAGAACGCGAGCCAGTTCCCTGTTGGTGGTCCGTGCATCGCGTTGCAGATGTTCCAGGATCAGCGAATCAAGTTCGTCCATGAGCGCCAGTTTTGCAGGTCCGCCGAATTGCCTTCGGCGCTTCTCCTGCCCCCCGGCTGATCGCTCTACGTTCACCCTCAGCAGCCGAACAACGAGTGGAGGCGTGTGATGGAGAGGCGTTCTGGTCTGGGGGTCGGGACAGGTACGGCGCTGTGCATCGGTGCGGTGCTGGGGCCCGGGGCACTGACGTTGACGTCCACGGCCGCGGCAGTCGCCGGGCCGGGGTCGATCCTGGCGTGGCTCGGGCTCCTCGTGGTGAGCCTTCCCATTGCCTGGGTGTTCGCCGTGCTGGGTGCCCGGCATCCCGGTGACGGCGGGGTAGCGGCCTTCGCTCGCGCAGCCTTCGGGCCACGACTCGCCGCGCCGGTGGGCTGGTGGTTCTATTGGGCTGTCCCCCTGGGCGTACCTGCCGCGGCCCTCATCGGCGGGGAGTACGTGGCAGTCGCCGCGGGGTGGGGGCGCTCCATCACGGCCACGGTCGCCCTGCTGGTCCTGGCCACGGCCTACGGCAGCAACCTCGTCGGCCTGCGCCTTTCGGGCCGGATGCAACTGCTCATGGTCGGACTTCTGAGCTCCCTGCTGGTGGTCACCATCGCGGTGACCGGCACGCATGTCCGGCCCGCCCATTTCACTCCCTTCCTGCCTCACGGCTGGACCTCGGTCGGAATTGCGGCGGGCATCCTGTTCTTCGCCTTCGCGGGCTGGGAAGCCATCAGCCACCTCTCGGCGGAGTTCGCCGTGCCCAGCCGTGACCTTCCCCGCGCAACCCTGCTGGCCTGGGGCATCGTCAGCGTCCTGTACCTGGGACTTGCCCTCGTCACCATCGGGGTGCTCGGATCACGGGCCGGAACCACCACCACCCCTCTTACGCTCCTCCTGGAGGAGGGCTTCGGTGCACCTGCCCGCGCGGTGGCCGCAACCGCCGCACTCCTGCTCACCTTCGGCGCGGTCAACGCCTACCTCGCGGGAGCCGCCCGGCTGGGTGAGGCGCTGGGCCACCAGGGCGCCCTGCCGCTCGGCATCATCACTGGAGCTGCGGGCGCCACAGCCGTCCCACGGCGCAGCCTTACGGTCGTCACGCTGGCCTCGGCAGTGATCACCGTGACGGCGGCATTCAGGCTCATCGGCCTGGACAGCCTGTTGCGGGCCACCTCTGCCTGCCTGGCCGCCGTCACCCTGGCCGGACTCGCCTCCGCGACGGTCCTGCTACAGGGCCGCACCCTCCTGCGAATCAGCGCCGCTGCCAGCTGTCTTGTCGTGGGCACCGTGCTCATTTTCTGCGGCCCCTACCTGCTGGTGCCCACTGCCCTGGCCGGCGCTGCCACCTGCTTCCACGCCGTCAAGACCTCCGCACGAAGCGCGAGGACTCACCAGCTCGCTCAGAACTGCGTAGTTGGATCCGCCGTCGGAACGGTAGGCGGGCGCGTGGGTAAGCCGACGGCTGGAGGGGCTGACTGACTTCTGCTCGCCCTTGAGAACTACCAAGCGTGTCGGTGTGAGGTTTCAGGACTTCCTTGACGGTTTGTCGTCAGGAGATCCTTGACGGTCCTTCTGCGTGCCCGTGCCTTTGACGTAGAGATTGGTGATCGGGTCGGTGTTCTTGCGGGGGCGGACAGCGAGTTCGTCTTCTCCGTGCAGAATCGGGTAGTGGGTGTCTCCGATGGCGATGGTGACGATCTTTCCGGCATGTGGTGGGCTGCGCTTAATGAACGGGCCGTTGATCATGAGGCGGCCGCTCGCATGGACCTCGCTCGTGTCTTCCACGCGGCCCAGAGCCAGATGACCTGCAAGCGCAGGCCGTGATGGCGATTTTCACCGGCGTGCTTCCGGTCAGGCGGCCCTTCCGGTGCGACGCGGGGCGGGGGATGAGAGTGCCGTCGATCACCGGTCGGGAGCGGTGCGGCGTGGAAGAAAAATACGTACCCGAGGCGGAAGTTCAGTCCGCGAATGCGGCCACGTACGACGCCACGCACGGCTCCGGAGTGGCCAGTGAGGTGACGACGTGGCCGTCGACGGTCACCGGCGGGTCGAGCGGCACCTGGAGCAGCCGCTCGGAGCGGGTCCCGTCGAGCTGCTCGGCAGCCATCAGCGTCCAGCCCTCGGGATCCCGGCCCACCTCAAACAGTACGTTGAGCATGTCCCCGGCCGGTGGCCGCAGCGGGACCACCGGCAGGGCGGCGAGGACCGCGTCGTGCATCGGCGGGTCACTGGCGCGGGCGGGAAGCCGCAGGCCGTACGGATCGAGGTCGTGCAGGCTGACCGCGGGCTTGCGGGCGGCGGGATGTTCACGCCCGAGCACCGCGTACAGCGGCTCGGACCAGGCGCGCGCCACCGTCACCGCCGTGGAGGTGAGCGCGCCTCGCACTAGCGCCAGGTCCAGCTCGCCGTCGCGGACGGCGTCGAGTCGAGCGGCCACCGGCAGGTCGACCAGTCTCGGCTCGACGGGGCGTTCGCCGTCGCCCAGTCGGCCCACCGCGCGGTCGAGCCGTCGGGTAGCACAGGAGGCCACCCCGATCCGCAGGACGGCCGCCGGTTCGCCGGCGACCACCCGCACCCGGGCCGCTGCTGCGAGGGTCTTACGGGCCGCGGCGAGCACTCGCTCGCCGGCCGGGGTGAGCCGCACCCGGCGCGAGGTGCGGTCGAGCAGGCGCACGCCCAGCTCACGTTCGAGCCGAGCGATCTGCTGGCTCACCGCCGGCTGCACGATGCCCAGCCGTTGCGCCGCGCGCCCGAAGTGCAGCTCCTCGGTGACGGTGACGAAGTACTGCAGCGCTCTCAGTTCCATCCGCCTGATCTATCACACGATGTGATCGCTGCCGAGCGTTCCTGGCCATTGTTCGGGCAGAACACCTCGACTGTGATGGGTACGACCCGCCGGAGCGGTCCTACCCGCTGGATGCCTCAACGCGGGGAAATGTGAACGGAGAACAGAGTGAGCCCAACAACCCTCGGCGTCATCGGCACCGGCATGGTCGGCGTCGGAGCCGCCCGCCGCGCCGTCGACGCCGGCCTGAACGTCGTCCTGAGCAACTCACGCGGCCCAGAGACCCTGGCCGGTCTCGTCGCGGAGCTGGGCGAGCGGGCCCGCGCGGCCACCCCGGCCGAAGCGGCGAGCGCCGGTGATCTCGTCCTCGCCTCCGTGCCACTGGCCGCCTACGAGAAACTGCCTCGGGCCGAGCTTGCCGGCAAGACCGTGATCGACCCGATGAACTACGCGCCCCATGCCAACTTCGAGATACCGGTACTCGACAGTGACGAGCTGACCTCCAGCGAAATGGTGCAGCGCCACCTCGTGGACGCCCGGGTGGTGAAGGCCCTGCACAACATCGGCCCCAAGCAGCTGATGGAGCTGTTCCGCCCGACCGGAGCCTCCGACCGTACCGCGCTGCCGCTTTCCGGCGACGTCCCGGACGCCAAGAAGGAGGTGGCCGACCTGCTGGACGACCTCGGGTTTGATTCGGTGGACCTCGGTACGCTGGCCGACAGCTGGCGCAGCGAACCCAACAGCCCTTTGTACGCCATCCCGTACGTGGGACAGCCGCCGTCCGGCCTCACCGTCAGGGAGTTCGTGGCCTGGGTCCAGCAGGCGCCCGGTGTGCCCGTACCCGCCGCCCGGGTCGGCGAACTCGCCGCCGCTGCGGTGCGGGGGCCGGCGGGTTTCCGGATGTAGCAGCGGCTTGGGTTCGGGCTCTGGCGGATCGGGGGCTCTGAAGTTGTTGTCTTTCCGGACTTGAGGGCGGCGTTTTCGCTGGTCAGGAGTAGGGGCAGTGATTCGGTGGGAGTCGTGACCTGTCGTGTGGTCGCTCCCCGGGAGGTTGCGGATGCCTATGCCCTCCCCATTGGCTGTGACCGCGTAGGTTCACCGGGTTGAGATTGAACCGCACCGTTCCTAAGGACTGAGCGGGAGTGAGTCCTGTCGCCAGAACTCCTGCTCAGCCGGGTGTCCCGAACGGTGGTGGGCACCCTGGTCGTCCGCTTTCGCTCCACGGCCCGGCGGCGCGCATCCGGTGCGCGGTCCTGGAATGTGGGGGCGGGTTTCCTCACGCCGCCGGGTGTCCGGTCGGGCCTGGACGGTCCGATGCCCCGCACCATCACTCTGGTGCTGCGGGGGCGGTGCCGTCCGACGCCTGATCGGATGTCCGAGGGCGCGTCGCCCGACCGCGATGCTCGCCGCATCGTGCCGGGAAACCTTGCGAGTCGGTGTGGTCAGCGGTTTCTGCCAGTGCTGGGCACCCCACCGGCTGGTGTAGGCGGGGTCGACCGCGACGATCACGATGTCCTGCTCGGCGGCCATCGACACCAGCCGGGCCTTGAGTTTCGCCGTGGGGAAGCGGGAGAGCAGCCGGCGGAAACGCTTGCTGCGGCCGTGCTTCTCGCGGCTTGTGCCCTCGCGGAAGTCGAGTTCCTCGATCGCGATCGCGGCCGCCCCGCAACGGCGGGTGTGGTGCAGCAGTCGGGTCAGCGCGTGCCGGATCTGCGCGTCACGGTGCGCGCTGCTGCCGGTCAGGTCGTAGAAGAAGCGATGCGGCTCGCCGACCGGATTACCGTGCACATCCAGGCGCCAAGCGGCGAGATGGTCGTCGTTCATGTCCGCCCCCACCACCCCCCTGCGCCAGCGCCGCCTCAAGCGGCAGCACCGGAACGGCGGCACGCTGCCATGAGGCCGTCACATACCAGCGGCCGCGTGCCACATCGTGGTGGATGCGGTAAGCCACCGCCCGGTTCGCGGTGACCCGGTCCCGCCACTCCTCACCCCGGTACCGGAACGCCAGGGTCGCATCCAGCACATACCGACCGTGCGGCGCGTTCGCCAGATGGGCCAGCGCTGCCGGGAGCCTGATCGAGAGCTGTCCGGTGTCGGTGACGCGGATGGTCTCGTTGCCGAAGCGCTTGCCTGACTCCCCGTCGGCGGACAGAAACATCCGCTCCGCCCGCCACCGCTGTCGCCACGCCTGCTCACTCAGCCCGGCCGCTGCCAGGTGATGGCGGGCATTCGCGAGGCGCTTGCCACCGCGCACCACGTGTACCCGGCCCGCCGCCCAGTCCGCCTCCACCCCCGCCAACCGCGCCTTCAGGGATTGCAGACGCCGGGACTTGGCATGCCACTCACCCCGCGAGGCATACCCGCGCACCAGCCCCGCCCGCTTATCCGCCTTGGCACCCAACGGCCGCGCCAGCCGCGCCTCAACCGACGCGATCTGCCCCCGCAACCACGCCATATGGGCCACCTGCCCACGCCTCGCCAGCGCCCACTGATCATGCGTGGCCTTGGTGACACTGCCCGCCCACCGCGCCGACGACCTCCCCGTCAGCCCCCGCTTACGCACCGCCCACGACGCCGCATCATGCGACAACCCCTGCCGGGAACGTTCCGCGAGATCTCCGGCCGCCAGCGCACCGAGGAACATCCCAACCTCGGCCAGCACCGCCGCATCAGCCTCAGACACCCGCAGCCGGTCCCGAACTGCCACCCCCGCCGGACCGGGCACCACGAACGACGCCGCCAACTCCCGCAACCCACCCACCCGTCCACCCCCGCCCACGGCTCAAGACCCCGTCACCGCAGTCAACGAGCACCCCCGGCAAAGGTCACCCATTCGACCCAAGAACTCCCGTTCCCCTCAGGAAACAGAACCCAGCGGTCGCAGGAGACACCCCGGGCAGGCCGACGGTCGACCGGACCCACATCCGGCCCCAGCACTCACTCACACTCACCCAAACTCACTCCCGCTGACTACACCGCCAGCAGTTCCGACCCTGTCGCCGCGTGCTTCTGTCAGGGTCTCCCGCATGTTCGAAGAGGGTGCTGCTCGCCGCGACGCCTACGGCTACGCGTCCGGCGCTGAAAGCCCATCCAATGAACAGCGCCGCGCGGGCTTGCTGAGGCTCACGGCAGCCTTCGAGTGGCTCTCCCGGCGATCGACGACTTGTGCGCGGCCAAGTACTACGCCCACGTGCGCCACATGGCCGTGCCGGCCGGACTTCGCCATCAAGATGGCCATCACCCGGCCGTTCAGCCTCAGCCGCTCCGTATCGGACTACGACAGGCGGTCGGTGCCACCGTCGTCGGTGGCGCGGGCCAGGCCCGTTTGGTAGGCGATGACGACGAGTTGCGCCCGGTCGCGGGCCTGGAGCTTCGTCATGGCCCGCTGTACGTGGGCGCGGACGGTGAAGGGGCTGAGGAACATCCGCTCGGCGATCTCCTGGTTGGACAGGCCGGTCGCGACCAGAGCCACCATCTCGCGTTCGCGCGGGGTGAGTACGGCGAGCCGTTCGGGGTGGTGCGGCGGGGCGTCGTCCGGTGTGGCCAGGAAACGGGCGACCAGGGAGCGGGTCGCGGCGGGGGACAGAAGGGTGTCGCCGTCGGCGATCGTACGCACGGCGTCCAGGAGGTCCTCGGCGCCGATGCCCTTGCCGATGAAGCCGCCGGCCCCCGCGCGCAGCGCCTGGGCGACGTACTCGTCGCTCTCGTATGTGGTGAGGATCAGGATGCGACTGGCACGCAGTTCCGGGTCCGCGCAGATCTCCGACGTGGCGGTGAGACCGTCCACCTCGGGCATACGGATGTCCATGATCACCACGTCCGGGCGCAGTTCCCGGGTGAGCCTCACCGCCTCCCTGCCGTCGGCGGCCTCGCCGACCACGGTGATGTCGTCGGAGCTGTCGAGAAGTATCCGGAAGGCACTGCGCAGCAGGGCCTGATCGTCGGCGAGCAGCACCCGCAGCGTCACGGCGTACCCCCGGTCTCCCGGTCGCCCGTCCTTTCGTCACCTGTCGATTCGCCGGTCATCCATCCCTCGGTGGTTGTTGCTTCGTCAGTCCCCCGCGTCGGGTCCTTGACAGGCGGCAGGGGCAGTTGGGTGGAGACGAGGAAGCCGCCCTCGGGGCGTCTGCCCGCGGAGAGGTGCCCCCCGACCGCGGTGGCACGTTCACGCATCCCGATCAGACCGAAACCGGGCGCCCGGCCCCCCGCCGTGGACGTAGCCGATCCCGTGGAGCCGGTCGATGTTGTACGGGCGCCGGCTCCGTCGTCGGCGATGGTAATGGTCACGCGGTCGCGGTTCCAGGCGAGGCGCACCCGGGCGCTGCCCGTACCGGCATGCTTGGTCACGTTGGTCAGGGCCTCCTGGACGATGCGGTATGCGGTGAGGTCAACCCCCGGCGGCAGCGGCCTGACCGTGCCCTCCTGGTCCATCGACACCTCCAGACCCGCGCGGCGGAACGACTCGAGGAGCGTGGGGAGCCGCGACAGCCCGGGTGCCGGTCCGGCGGGCGCGGCCGCGTCCCCGGACTGACGCAGCAGACCTACCGTGGCCCGCAGGTCGTCGAGCGCGTCGCGGGTGGTCTCGACAAGTTCCTTCAGGCTCTTGCGGGTCTGTTCCGGGCGGATGTCGAAGAGGTGGGCTGCGACCGTGGCCTGCGCGTTGGCCAGGGTGATCTGATGGGCCACGAGGTCGTGCAGTTCCCGGGCGATGTGTACCCGTTCCTCGGCCACTCTGCGGCGCGCCTCGCTGTCCCGGCTCTTCTCGGCCCGCAAGGCCCGCTCCTC
>NZ_JBQQCE010000201.1:0-16430 GCF_052245645.1 Streptomyces sp. KR55
GGATTGAGACTTGGAACAGTGCACCCAAGGGGGAGTTGGATGTACCGCAGCAGGGGGGTGACCGGAGTGCGGGCGACCGCGATGGCGCTGGGGGCGGCGCTGCTGATCGCGGGATGCTCCTCCGGCGACGGAGACGGCGGCGGCGACGGTGGCGACACCGGCGGCGCAGGCGCCGGGATCACCCAACAGCCCAAGGACGCCGCGCCGTTCTGGGTCAACCCGGACGGCACCGCGGCCCAGCAGGTGGCCGACTACGAGAAGAGCGGCAAGGAGTCCGAGGCGGACACGATCCGCAAGATCGCCCAGCAGCCGACCGGCGAGTGGCTCAGCCCGGAGAACGCGGAGGAGCAGGCCCGCGGCTTCACCGAGGCGGCGGCCGAGGCCGACCGCACGGCGCTGCTCGTCCTCTACAACATCCCGCACCGCGACTGCGGGCAGTTCTCGGGCGGCGGCGCCGCCGACGGCAACGCCTACCGGGCGTTCATCGACAGCGTCGCCAAGGGCATCGGCGACCGCGGCGCGACGGTGATCCTGGAGCCGGACGCGGTGCTGCACATGGTGGACAACTGCACACCCGGCGAGTACCACGAGGAGCGCTACGACCTCCTCAAGGGCGCCATCACCAAGCTCAAGTCCCTGAAGAACACCAAGGTCTACCTGGACGCGGGCAACGCCGGCTGGGGCAAGCCCGACCAGATCTTCGAGCCCCTGAAGTGGGCAGGCATCGACCAGGCCGACGGTTTCTCGGTCAACGTCTCCAACTTCTACACGACCGAGGACTCCATCGCGTACGGCAAGGAGCTCTCCGCCAAGGTGGGCAACAAGCCGTTCGTGATCGACACCAGCCGCAACGGCAACGGCCCCTACACCGAGGGCGACCCGGGCGAACGCTGGTGCAACCCGCCGGGCCGCGCCCTCGGCGAAACCCCGAGCACCAAGACCGCCGACCCCCTGGTCGACGCGTACCTGTGGGTCAAGCGCCCGGGAGAGTCGGACGGCGAGTGCAAGGGCGGTCCCAAGGCGGGGGAGTGGTGGCCCGAGTACGCGCTGAAGCTGGCGCAGGCGGGCGAGTAGCGTCCGGTACGCAGCTGGGGGCGCCCTCCGTCGCGGAGGGCGCCCCCAGTGGCGTACGGGCTAGGGCCTGTCCGGCGGATCAGGCCGGCTCCAAGGGGCGGTGACTAATCGGCGCAGGTGAGCGGGGTCTGGTGCGTCCAGCTGCAAGGCGGAGGAGGGAGTCGACGCGGAGCGTCGGCGACCGACGACAACGCGGCAGATGGGCGTGCCAGGCCCCGCGATTCCGGCATGATCCGCCGGACAGGCCCTAAGGAACCCTCACCCACTGCGCCTCGGACGGCGTCCCCTCGTCATCGGCCACGAACAGCATGTACCACCCCGCCTGCACCAGATTCCGGTTCTCCGGCACTGTCACGGTGACCTTGTTGCCGGACGTCTTGAAGTCCAGCGCGATCGACCGCTGGTCGACATCCGTCACGTGCGTCGAAGCGCTGGGCCGGATCAGCCGCACCTTCTTGATCGACGACGCATGCTGCGAGGTGAACGTGCCCGTCTCACCGCGTTCGATGGTCTGCGGTCCGCCGGACAGCGAGGGGCGCGAATCGCGGAAGAGATACGGCGGGCTGTAGATCTCGATCCGCTGCTCGAACTTCCCCGGCTTGGTGTTTGCCTTGTCGCTGAAGAGGGAGTCCGAACCGAAGAACATCACCCGGCCGTCGGGCAGGAGCAGCGAGCCCGAGTGGTAGTTACGGCCCACCAACGGGTCGGCGACCCGGTCGAGTTCGTTGGTCTCCGGGTCGTACAGCCGTGCCTCGAGGATGTTGGAGTCGCTGCGCCCGCGGTAGTCCTCCGAACCGCCGGAGACCAGCACGCTGTCGTCCGGGAGGACCGAGGCCTGTGGATAGCGGGTGCCCTTGTCCAGGGACGGCCCGTCCACGAACCGGGGGTTGTCGGCCTTCAGATCGACGATCCGCGTCTTCTCGCTCGACAGCTTGGACTCACCGACGCCACCACCGCCGATCACCATGTACTTCTCGTCCTGCGCCGGCGGCAACAGCACGGTGTTCGCGGTCTCCAGCATGTTCGCGTCGCTCATGCCGGGCACCTTGGTGAACTTGTTGGTGTCCACGTCCCAGACGCCGGGATCACGCCCCACATCGTCCGGCCCGTACCCCGCGTTCGCCCCCGAGTAGAAGACCTTGCCGTTCTGCATCAGGAACAGCGCCGGGTACGTCGGGAACTGCCGGACCTTGTCGGTGTAGGTCCACTTCTTGGTCTCGGGGTCGTAGATCTCGTTCTTGCCCGGCACCAGCTGGCCGATGTCGTCGAGGCCGGAGACGCTGAGGATCTTCCCGTCGCTCAGGGTGGTGAGCGTCGGGTACCAGCGGGCCTCCTTCATCGGGTCGACCTTGATGTACTTCTCGGCGACCGGGTCGAACTCGTAGGCGTCCCGGATTCCCTGGAAGTCCTTCTTGTCCAGGGCGAGCTTCTGCGCGATGCCGTACGTGTTGCGCGCGTCGGCGCCGGACAGGCCCTGGACGGTGTAGTTGTCCTGGGTGCCGGTCTCGTACTTCGCGCCCTCCTCGGCGGCCTCGACATAGATCCGGCCGACGCCCGGGTCGTTGCCCAGGAACTTGCCGGTCTCCTTGTCGAACTGCTTCTTGGCGCGCGGAACGAGGACCGGGTCCTTGGAGACGAAGGTCTTGCCGTTCTCCTTGCCGGTGAACTTGGTGCCCGCGGGCAGGGTGATCGGCTTGTCCGGGTTCTCGTTGTAGACGATCATCAGGCCGCCGGCCTTCTTCACGTCACCCTGGAGTTTCTCGTACCGCTTGGTGCCGCCCGCGATCAGCAGATTGCCGTTGGCGAGCTGGGTGTGGCCGGTGCAGAACAGGTCGTTGGGCGTCGGCACCTTCTTGATGGTGTTCTTGACCGGGTCCCAGATCCGGGTGTCGAACTTCTTCGCGTCGAAGTTGTCCTGGTTGTTGCCCGACCCGGCCACCAGCAGGATCTTGCCGGTGCGCAGCAGCGCCGCGTGGATGGTGTTGAGGCGGTACTCCTCCGGGAACTCGACGATCTTCCAGTGACCGTTGTCCGCTTTGTACTCGGGTCTGTTGATCTGGTACTGGTGGTACTTCTCGGTCCCGACCCGATAGAGCCATGGCCCGTTCATCCCGGCCAGCGCGATGACCACCGCCGTGCCTATCGCGAGTCGACGGGCGCGGCGGCGGCCGGCACGGTCGTTCATTCCTTACGTCCCCCAAGTCCACCAAGGGCGATCTGCATGGTCTGGTCGTTGCCCTCGTTCGAGGCCGCCCAACTGGGCCGCTGCTGCGGGGCGTGCGGCGCGTACGGAGCGGGCACTCCGTGCGCCGGAGTCGGTGTGGGTACCGCGTCCTGCGGCTCCGGCGCGGCCGGGGCGGCGGGCTTCTTCTTCTCCTGCCGGAGCTGCCAGCGCCAGGCGAAGATCGGCGTGGCGGTGATCAGCATCGCGAACGACGCCCAGATGATCATCGCGGGGTGGGAGTTGCCGTAGTAGAAGCCGGCCGCGATCGAGGCACCGAAGATCAGGATGAAGTACCAGTGGTACCGGAAGGTCCCGAACCATCGGTCCGGGCTCGCCGAGTCGCCCTTGGGCGTGACCACGAACTTGCTCTTGCGGCGCAGCACCGAGTCGATCAGCGCCTTGGCGTAGAGCGGCGCCGACAGCGCGGACATCACCATGCCGGCCACACCGCCGGAGCCCTCCGGCTCGTGCGGCGAGACGTTGTGGCGGCGGTTCCAGACGTACAGACCGATCTGCAGGGCGGAGGCGTTGCCGTAGAGCATCAGCCAGATCGTCGGGTCGATGTTCACACCCGAGGCACCCAGACCCAGGAACAGCGCACAACTCAGCGCCGCGAGGATCCAGTTGAGGGCCGACATCGGGTAGAAGATGATCATCATGGTGTAGTTGAAGAGCTTGCTCGGCGGCAGCGAGTACCAGCCCTTCCAGTACTGCTTGAGGATCGTCTCGTACGTCCCTCGCGACCAGCGCATCTGCTGGGTGAAGAAGTCCGTCCAGGCGCTGGGGCCCTCACCGACCGCGAGCACGTCCGGGGTGTAGACCGAGCGCCATTTCTTGCCTGTGGCCGGGTTCTTGTGGCGGTGGATCTCGAAACCGGTCGCCATGTCCTCGGTGATCGAGTCGTACAGACCGCCGATCTGCTTCAGCGCCTTGATCCGCACCGCGTTGGAGGTGCCGACGAACATCGGGGCGCCGTAGCGGTTGCCGGCGCGCTGGATCAGCGCGTGGAAGAGGAACTGCTGGGACTCGGCGGCCTTGGTGACGAACGTGTCGTAGTTGCCGTAGACCTGCGGGCCGATCACGAAGCCGACGTCCGGGTCGCGGAAGAAGCCCAGCATCCGCTCCAGGTAGTTCGGCAGCGGTACGTGGTCGGTGTCGACGGACGCGAAGAAGTCGTAGTCGTCGCCGTGTGCGTCGAGCCAGGCGTTGTAGTTGCCGTGCTTGGTCTTGGCGCGGTGCGGGCCCTTGGCCTGGTTCCACTTCGCGACGCCCTTGCGGGAGAAGTGGTGCACGCCGAGCCGGGCGCAGACCTCCTTGACCTCCGGGTCGTCGCCCTCGTCGAGCAGCCACACGTGCAACAGGCCCCGGTGGCGCAGCTTCACGGCCGCCTCCAGGGTCTTCGTCACCATCTCCAGCGGCTCCTTGCCGGGCACGAAGGAGGTGAGGAAGGCCACTCTCGTGCCGGTCTCCGGAACCACCGGGATCGGGTCGCGGGCGACCAGTGTGGCGTGCGCGTTGGACAGCACGTTCATGCAGCGGAAGAACTCGATCAGACCGATCGAGACCAGCATCACGATGTCGAGCGCGGGCAGGAAGTCGTAGGCCGGGTAGTCGCGTTCGGTCCAGTGCTCGGGCTGCAGCAGCCAGGCCAGCAGCACCAGCGAGAGCAGCGGTGCCGCGGCGAGCATCAGGGCCACGCGTATCCGGTGCGGCTCCTGCGAGATCAGGGAGCGGTACTGCACCCGGTACGGCTTGTTCGGATCGGGCTGGGTGAGGGGGCCCGCCAACCGGCTGTAGTGCTCGTAGTCGTACCTCGGCAGCGTCTTCTTGATCCGGCGGAAGGTCCCCGTGTTGCCGGTGCGGTGCGAAGGCACCCTGAGCTGGGTGGTTTGTGACGGGTCGAAGTTCTGCCGGGCGCCCGTCGGCGTCGACGTCATGAGTCATCCCCCCACACGCGGTTCAGCGCGTGTCTGTCGGTTCCTTTCGCCTGCTCAGGGCCCCCTCGGCCGTCACAGACGTGTCAGTGGTGCGCCGCAGTCACCACGTCATCCACACTCTATAGACATGGAACTACGACGTTCCGGTTGCATGATGCCCCCCTCGGCATCGCTTCACGAACGGGGCCCCTCTCCCCGTAGCACCGGCAACCGGTTTCGTGCCCCCCAATTGGCGCGTATCCGCAGCCTCTTGCAAACCAGGGTTCTACGCCGTTCAGCATGATCGCAAGATGCGATACACGGTATTTACCGGCTATACGCGCTCATTGGGACGCAAGTTGGCGTCCGCTGGTGCGCTTGAGGCCAGTCGTGCACGAATGTTGCCGAAGTGGTCCCTTATGGCCTCCTCCGCTCGGATCGAGTCACCGGACCGCACCGCGTCCAGGATCTCCCGGTGCTGCCGGCAGGTGACCCGTGGGTCCTGCGGCACCTCCACGAGATCCCTGCTCACGCGGTGGAAGGCGTCCCAGAACGCCTCGAGCACCTCGCTCAGCAGCACGTTGTCCAGCCCCTGGTAGAGGGTGGCGTGAAAGGCACGGTCGGTCTCGGCGAGGCCGGCGCCCTGCGCGGCCTGCTCATCCATACGGTCCACGAGGGCGTCCAGTTCAACGAGGTCCGCCTGCGGCAGCCGGCCCGCGAGCCGGGAGACCAGTCCCGTCTCCACCGCCTCGCGCAGCTCGAGCAGCTGAAGCAGGGAGTCCTCCCCGCGGTAGTGCCCGGCGACCGTGCGGAACGCCAGGCCCTCGATCATCGGGGCGAACGACATCCGGCCGACGTAGGTGCCGAAGCCGTGCCGTATCTCCACGATCCCCATCGCCTGGAGCCCCTTCAGGGCCTCCCGCACCGAGTTCCGGCTCGCGCCGAGGAACTCCATCAGCTCGGGCTCGGTCGGCAGCGGGGACCCGGAGGTCAGCCGGCGGTCGACGATGAGCTTCTTGATCCTCTCCTGGAGGTCACGCGCTGCCATGGCCAGAGGGTAACCGGCCAAATGAGGGGAGGCCCCGCTTCCGGCCAGGCCGGCCACGCAAAAGGCCCCTCGCTGCTGCGAGAGGCCTTCCGGCGGGCGCGGGGACTCGGCGGTCGCTCCTGGGCCCGCGGTCACAGCAGCCGACGGAGAGGGGGTGGGGGTGGCGGAGCCCCCGCTGCGCGCGGCGCAGCCGCGCAGAAACGACGATGGCGAGGCGGTTCGCGCTTTCCGCGAACATGCCTCGCCATCGACATCGTGCGCCGCCAGGGACTCGAACCCCGGACCCGCTGATTAAGAGTCAGCTGCTCTAACCAACTGAGCTAGCGGCGCGTGCTGACGTCGTTAACTCTACATGACGTTCCGGGGTGCTCCTGACCACCGGATTCGGGCCGGCTCCGGCCCTCCGGGGGCCCCTGTACATCATTCGGACCGTCAACATGCGCACCCCGAAGACAGTTGTGAAACTGATCAACGTGCACCGGCCTGGACATTTCCATCTGGAGTGTGAGGGGAATCGCATGGAGACTCCGGTATTCGAGGAATTCGATCCCACGAGCGACTGCGACTGCCCCGGCTGCGCCCACTGGCGCCGCGTCCCCCACGTATCGCCGCATTCCACCGTCGGCCGTCCGGCCGCGACCCGCGCGCTGGCCGTCGCCGCCATGGCCTCGGCGGCGCTCGGCGTGAGCCATGCCGCCCCTGCCCCGGCCGTCCCCCACGCCCCCCATCGACCCGGCGTTCCCGCAGGTGACGCGCCCGACACCCCCCAGGGTGACAGAACCCCGCTGCACGGCCTGGGCGGGACACCGGCCAAGCCGGCGGGCGCCGCCCCGCTGCCCGAGATCACCCGCGCGGAGATCATCAACCGCGCCAAGAAATGGGTCGCGGAGAAAGTGCCGTACAGCATGACCGACTACTGGACCGACGGTTACCGGCAGGACTGCTCGGGCTTTGTCTCGATGGCCTGGAAGCTGCCGGGAAACGAGTGGACCGGCTCCCTCCACGAGTTCGGGGTGCGGATCACCAAGGAGGAACTCCAGCCCGGCGACATGCTGCTGTTCCACAACCCGGACAACCCGCAGAACGGCTCGCACGTGGTCCTTTTCGGCGGCTGGACGGACCACACCCACACGTACTACATCGCCTACGAGTCGCCCCGCCCGCACGCCCGCAGGCAGACCACCCCGTACGCCTACTGGAACAAATCCGACCGTTATGTCCCCTACCGCTACAAGGGCGTCAAGGCGGACGTGACCGGTGTGGAGGAGACCGCGGCGCCGCAGGACACCGCCGCGCCGCAGGACAGTGCCGTGCCGCAGGACACCAAGGAGGAGGGCAAGGCCGTTCACGCCGGAGCGGCCGGCCCGCTCGCGCCCGCCCCGCGGGTCCCGGCCTACCCCGGCCGGGGCATGTTCCGGCCGGGGGCCGACAACGCGCACGTCACACTGCTCGGGAAACAGCTCGTGAGGAAAGGTTTCGGCAAGCGCTACGCCGGCACCGGGCCGGGACCGCGTTGGGGCGAGGCGGACCGGCGGAACGTCGAGGCCTTCCAGCGCTCCCAGGGCTGGCGGGGCGGTGCGGCGGACGGCTACCCGGGGCCCGAGACCTGGCGGCGGCTCTTTTCCTGACCACCTGTACCACCTGCTGCACCACCTGTTCTGACGCATCTGGCGCGGAGGCTGGAGGCACACATGACCACGACCACTCCCCAGCCGCCCGGGTCCGGCGGCGCCGACGGGGCCCCGGCCCGGCCCGCCCGGGTGATCCAGAACGAGACGACCACCGAGATCCCCGTCCATCTGCTGTTCCGCGACGACCCCGGCCCGGTGTCCGTGCCGCTCAGGCCGACCGTGGGGAACCGCCGCCAGGGCACGGGCGAGCAGCCGCGGCTGCGCCGCCCGGCGCCCGCGAAGGCCAGCCCGGCGGCACAGGTCGACCCCGACCTGGTGGAACGGCCCGCGCGGGCGCTGCCGGGGGCGGTCGGGGTGCTCGCCGGTGCCGCCGGTCTGGCCGGGTGCGCGGTCACCTCCTGGTGGGCGGGCACGCTGCCGTCGTTCGCGGCGCAGGCGCTGGGGCTGCCGGCGTTCGCGGGGGCCGGGCTCGGGCCGGCGCAGTGGGCGGCGTACGCCGGGACCGGGGCGCTCGTCCTGTTCGGCTTCGGGGGGCTGTCCCGGGGTCGCACCGGGCGGGCCTGGGTGCTCGATCTGTTCGGCCGCTACCGGGGGACCGTGCGGCGCACCGGCCTGATGTGGGTCAACCCGCTGCTGCTGCGCCGCCGGGCCGACGTACGGCTGCGGCACTGGCGCAGCGAGCCGATGCCCGCAGCCGACCGGAGCGGGGTGGCGGTGCGGGTGGTGGTCCTGGTGGTGTGGCGGGTGCGGGACACCGCGCGGGCCGTGCTGGGCGTGGAGGACCACGAGACGTATCTGCGCGAGTGTGTGGAGGCGGGGCTCCTGCGGGTGCCGGTGGAGATGCCGGCCGGTGCGCGGGCCGGTGTGGAGGCGGCCACGGACGCACTGACCCGGCTGGTGGCGGCGGACGTGGCGCCGGTCGGGCTGGAGATCTTCTCGGTGCAGCCGGTGCGGATCGAGTACGCCCCTGAGGTCGCCGCCGCGATGCACCGCCGCCGGATCGCCGCGCTGGACGCACAGCACCGGGCGAGCGTGCTGACGTCGGTGGTCGACTCGGTGGAGGACACGGTGACGCGGCTGACCATGCGCGGGCTGGTGGAGCTGGACGACTACGAACGCAAGGTGCTGGTCAAGGACTTGACGGTGGCGTTCTGCGCGGGGCGGGGAGAAACAGGTCCGTGATTGGTATGGACACGTCTTTGATATGGACACAGCCAACTAACGGCAATACGCTCAGACTTGGTCTAGACCTGCAAGCTCACTGAACTTCCCCCACGTTCTCCAGGAGCGGCAGTATGCGCAAAAAGACCAAGTTGTCCGTCGCGATGGTAGGTCTGGCGACCACCGGCGCCCTCGTGCTGTCCTCCGGCGGAGCCAGCGGCCACGGCTACACCGACCTGCCCATCAGCCGGCAGAAGCTCTGCCAGAACGGCACGGTGACCAACTGCGGCCCCATCCAGTGGGAGCCGCAGAGCGTCGAGGGCCCGAAGGGCTTCCCGGCCGCCGGCCCGGCCGACGGGCAGATATGCAACGCCGGCCTGAGCCAGTTCGCCCAGCTCAGCGCACCGAGGACGCCGTCCGGCGCTGCCTGGCCCGCCACCAAGGTGAACGGCGGCCAGAGCTACACCTTCCGCTGGCAGTTCACCGCCATGCACGCCACGACCGACTTCAAGTACTACATCACCAAGCCGGGCTGGAACCAGAACCACAATCTGGCCCGCTCCGACCTCAACCTGACCCCGTTCCTCACGGTCCCCTACGGCGGCCAGCGCCCGCCGCAGACCCTCTCGCACAGCGGCACGCTGCCGTCCGGGCTCAGCGGCCGGCATGTGATCGTCGCGGTGTGGACGATCGCTGACACGGCCAACGCGTTCTACGCCTGCTCGGACGTCACCTTCTGAGCCCGCCGGACACGCGAAGGAGCCCCCCGCTCACTGCGGGGGGCTCCTCATTTGTGCGCCGCCAGGGACTCGAACCCCGGACCCGCTGATTAAGAGTCAGCTGCTCTAACCAACTGAGCTAGCGGCGCATGACTCCCGCCGTCCGCTCTCGCGGTCGACGACACAGAAAATACTACCTGGTCCAGAAGGGTGCTCCGGACCTGTGGCCCGGAGCTAGGGCCTGTCCGGCGGATCATGCCGCAGACGCGGGTCTGGCACGCCCTCCCCCACGCTCGGCTTCGCTCGAGCGGGAGGTGCCCCCACCGGCGTTGTCGTCACTCTCCCCCACGCTCGAACCGAGCTCGCGCGGGGGGACCCCCATGACCCCGCTCACCTGCGCTCATAGGCGCCGCCGATGTCCTGCGGCCTGATCCGCCGGACAGGCCCTAGATCGCCAGCGACAGCAGTACCGGCGCCGCGTTGCGGTTCAGGGTGTCCGCGGCCTCGCGCAGCCGGTGGGCGCGCTCGACGGGCAGGGACAGGGCCAGGCAGCCCACCGAGGAGCCGGCCGTTATCGGGACGGCCGCGCAGACCGTGCCGACCGCGTATTCCTGCAGGTCCAGCACGGGCACCGTGGGCGCCTGGGCCTCCAGCCGGGACAGCAGCAGCTTGTCGCTGGTGATGGTGCGCGAGGTGAGGCGGGCCATCTTGTGGCGGGAGAGGTGCTCGCGACGGCTGTTGTGGTCGAGCTGGCCGAGCAGGCTCTTGCCGACCGCCGTGGCATGGGCGGAGTAGCGGAAGTCGACCCACTCGTTGACCGCCGGGGTGGCGGGGCCGTCCGCGTACTGGGTGACCTTGACCTCTCCGTCGACGTACCGGCTGATGTAGACGGCGGCGCCGACGGAGTCGCGCAGTCGGTCGAGGGTCCGCTGGAGCTGCTCGCGCAGGGCTTCCTCGCGGTTCTGGGCGGAGCCGAGGCGGGCGAGGGCCACGCCCGTCACGTACGCACCGTCGGTGACCTGCTCGACGTAGCCCTCGCGGCGCAGCATCCGCAGGAGGCCGGTGAGCCGCTCCGCGCCGAGGCCGGTGTGGCGGGCTATCTCGGTGTCGGTGACACCGGAGGTGTGCCGTGCCACCGTCTCCAGGACGCGCAAGGCGTCCTGA
Organism: Streptomyces sp. KR55; assembly: GCF_052245645.1. NCBI lineage: Bacteria > Bacillati > Actinomycetota > Actinomycetes > Kitasatosporales > Streptomycetaceae > Streptomyces > Streptomyces sp. KR55. The sequence goes on from NZ_JBQQCE010000201.1 coordinate 10,938, forward strand.
GCCGAGTGGTACGGCGCGGTCGGCTCGTGCGTCAGCGCCACGGTGTATCCCCCCTGCGCTTACTGTCTGGCCGTATGTCCGGACGGCGGATCCCCTCCACGATAGCCGTCAAGGGGCTGGTAGCGAGTGGCAGTTGACCAGATTGCGACCCTCTAAGCAGGGGCGTAGGCGGTTGACATATGCCAGCGGCAGTCTCCTCAGAGCACCGCTCCGAGGAACTCCCTGGTCCGCTCGTGGTCCGGATCGCCGAAGATCTTCTCCGGGGTGCCGGACTCGATGACCTTGCCCTTGTCGAACATCATGACCTGGTCCGAGATGTCCCGGGCGAAGTTCATCTCGTGGGTCACGCAGAGCATGGTGATGTCCGTGGTGTGTGCGATGTCCCTGAGTACATCGAGAACGCCGTGCACCAGCTCCGGGTCCAGCGCCGAGGTCACCTCGTCCAGCAGCAGGATCTCCGGCCGCATGGCCAGCGCGCGGGCGATCGCCACCCGCTGCTGCTGACCGCCGGACAACTGCGTCGGATGCGCGGTGGCCTTCTCCTCCAGGCCCACCAGCTGCAGCAGGTCCCGGGCGCGTTCCTCGGCCTCGGCGCGGTCGAGGCCGAGCACGTTGACCGGGGCCTCGGTGATGTTCTGCAGCACGTTCATGTTCGGGAACAGATTGAACTGCTGGAAGACCATCCCGATCTTCTTGCGGATCTCCCGCTGGTGCTTCTCGTTGGCGGGCCTGAGGGAGCCGTTCGGTCCCGGCATATGGGTCAGGGACTGCCCGTCCACCATGATCACGCCATCGCTGACCTGCTCCAGCGTCATCAGCAGCCGCAGGATGGTGGTCTTGCCGGAGCCGCTGGGGCCGATCAGGGTGACGTGCTGTCCGCGGTCGACGGTGAAGTCCAGGTGGTCGAGGACCACATGGTCGCCGTACCGCTTGACCACCTGGTCGAACACCACCAGGTGGCCCGGTGCGGCGGTGTCGGCCACGGACGGCTCGGGACTGGTCTTCTGCAGGGGGTCAGTGGCCAAGGCGCTTCTCCAGCTTTCTCATCAGCAGCGAGGTCGGGTAGCTCGCCGCCAGGAAGATCAGGCCCGCGAGCGTGAAGGTCTCGGCGTAGACGAAGTGGGTCGCGCCGTACTCCCGGGCCTCGGCGACCATCTCCGAGACCGTGATGACGGCCAGGAAGGGGGTCTCCTTGAACATGGCGATCGCGTAGTTGCCCAGCGCGGGCAGGACGTTGCGCACCGCCTGCGGCAGGATCACGGCCTGCCAGGTGCGGCGCGGCGACATCGACAGCGCCCGGCAGGCCTCCCACTGGCCCTTCGGCACGGCGTCGATGCCCGCCCGGTACACCTCCGACAGGTACGAGGCGTAGTGGATGCCGAGCACCGTGATACCGATGGTCAGCGGCTCCACCGTGTTGAACACCGCGTACGCGCCGGCCAGCTGCACCAGCAGCGGGGTGGACCGGACGAACTCGGTGACCGCCCGCACCGGCACCGTCACCAGCCGGCTGGGCGCCCGCCCGGCCATCGCGACGATCAGCCCGAGCACGGCGGCCACCAGGGTGCCGAGCACCGTGGCCAGCAGCGTGGTCTTGAAGCCCTCCCACAGCAGCGGCAGCGAGTCGCCGACGGAGGCCCAGTCCCAGTTGTAGTTCACAGGGAGCCTCCCGCGGTCGTCCCGGCCGCCTCGGCGGGCTGCGCACTACGGCTGCGCAGCAGCCCGCGCACGCCGGTGTGCTGGCCCAGCCGGGCCTTGGCGTGCCGCTCGAGGGCGTTCATCAGCAGGGTCAGCGCGTAGGCGAGGACGAAGTACATCACCAGCAGCGTCAGATACGCCCAGGTCGTCTCGCCCGTGCGGTCCCGCATCTGCTGGACCACGGTCGTCAGGTCGGCGGCCGAGATCAGCCAGAGCAGCGGCGTGCACTTCAGCAACTGGATCAGCAGGTTGGTGAACGACGGGATCATCTGCACCCACGCCTGCGGCAGGATCACCCGGCGCATCCGCTGCGCCGGTGTCATGTTCAGCGCGACAGCCGCCTCCCACTGCGCCTTCGGTACGGCGTTCAGCGCGCCGCGCACGACCTCGGAGCCGTACGCCCCGTAGTTCATGCCGAACGCCACGACGCCGCAGAACAGCGGCGTCAGTTCGTATCCGAACAGGAGCGGAAACGCGTAGTACAGCCAGAACAGCTGGACGTACAGCGAGGTGCCGCGGAAGAACTCCACGACGACCCGTGACACCCCCCGCACGAGCACGGACCCGCTGCGCGCCATGAAGCCGAACACGAACGCAAGGGCGAGCGCCACGGCCGAGCCGAGGACCGTCGCCGCCAGTGTCGTGCCCAGCCCGGACCAGACGTCCGGCAGATGGTCGAAGAAGTATGTGAAGAAGTCACCCATGGGCAGCCGGGTCCCGTCAGCCCTTGCACAGGTCGGCGGTCTTCAGGTCCACCGGCGGGATGGTGTCCTTGCCGAAGCCGTACTCGCCGATCAGCTGCACATAGCGGTCCGGATCCGAAGTGATCTTCTTCAGCTCCCTGTTGAAGGCGTCCCGCAGGTCCTCGCTGCCCTGGCGGAAGACGGCGCCGCCCGGGCTGTACTGCTTGACGCCGTCGAGCTCCGGGATGAACGAGTCGGTGACCTCCAGGCCCGAGTTGTTCTTGGCGAGCCAGTTCAGGGAGATGCCGGTGAGCAGGAACGCGTCGATCCGGCCGCCCTTGACCGCGTCCGCGCCGTCCTGCGGCTTCTGCAGCGTCTTGATGTTGCCGTCGGCGATACCGGCGGCGGTGGCGTAGTTCTTCTCGACCGCACCCGACATCACACCGACGGTGACCCCGGCCTCCTTCACCGACGCCAGGTCGGTCAGGTTCTCGGGGTTGCCCTTCTTCACCATCAGCGCGGTGGGCGAGATGAACTCCGGCTCCGAGAACAGCGCCCGCTCACAGCGCTCCGGGATGATCGCCATGCCGGCGCTGATCACGTCGTACTTGCCGGCCTGCAGCCCCGGGATCAGACCGTCCCACTCGGAGAAGGTCGGCCGCAGTTCGTCCACGCCGAGGGCCTTGAAGATCTCCCGGTGCAGGGTGGGCGCCTCGCCCTTGAGCTTCCCGTCCTCCTCGTAGCCGTAGGGGGCCTCGTTGGCGTAGGCCACCCGTACGTAGCCCTGCTCCTTGAGCTTGTCCAGGGTCGAGCCCTCGCCGGAGCTGCCGGTGTCGGTCTTGCTGCACGCGGCGAGGAGTCCGGGGACGGTCAACAGGCCGCCGACGGCTGCGGTTCTGGTGAGGAAGCCCCTGCGGGACAGGTTCGGGAACTCGGTCATGGACGTGCAACCTCCAGAGTCGTGCCTGACATGCGGCCGCGGCCAGTGGAGGCGCCTGCCCGATCCGCGGGGGGTATGCAGTGCCGCCGTGCGATGTGATGCAACGGTGACCGGAGCGTGACCGGTCCGTTTCCGCGGGCGGGCGGGTGTGAGGCCCGTGCGGCCGGGGAGGGAACAGGGCATGACCGACCGTTATGTGGAAATCTCCCTCGCCGAGCGCGACGTCCGCTGCACCGCGAAACTCCTCGACGACCGCGCCCCGGTCACCTGCGCCGCCGTATGGGACGCCCTGCCGCTCGCCGGTGACGTCTACCACGCGAAGTACGCCCGCAACGAGATCTACGCGCTCTTCCCGCCCTTCGCCGCCGCCGAACCGCCCCTGGAGAACCCGACGGTGACCCCGATCCCGGGCGACCTGTGCTACTTCTCCTTCGCCGGTTCGGAGTTGGGGACCCGGGCGTACGGCTACGACCGTGAGGTGCGGACGGGAACGACCGTGGTGGACCTCGCCCTGTTCTACGAGCGCAACAACCTCCTCCTCAACGGGGACGTGGGGTGGGTGCCGGGCATCGTGTGGGGCCAGGTCGTCGAGGGCCTCGAGACCATGGCGGAGGCGTGCAACGACCTGTGGCGCACCGGCGCGGCGGGGGAGACGCTCAGCTTCCGCCGGACGTGATCCCGGCCTCGTACAGCGCATGGGCCACGCGCAGCACGAGGTCGTCGCGGTGGCGGGCGGCCACCAGTTGCATCCCCACCGGCAGCCCGTCCCCGTCCGTGCCCCCCGGTACCGTCGCGGCCGGCTGCTGCGTCATGTTGAACGGGTACGTGAACGGCGTCCACCCCGTCCAGCGCCGGTGGCCCGAGCCCTTCGGCACCTCGGCGCCCGCCTCGAACGCCGTGATCGGCACGGTCGGGGTGACGAGGAGGTCGTAGGACGTGTGGAAGCGACCCATCCGGCGGCCCAGGTCCATACGGACGTCCACCGCGGCCAGATAGTCCAGCGCCGAAAGGCTTTCACCGACCGCGCAGATCTCCCGCAGCCCCGGGTCGAGCAACCCCCGCTGATGCGGCCCGAGATGCTGGATCACCCGGGCCGCCCCGGTGAACCACAGGGTGTGGAAGGCGTCCACCGGGTCGGTGAGGTCGGGGTCGGTCTCCGTGACGTACGCGCCGAGGCCGGCGAGCCGCTCCACCGCCCGCCGTACCGCCGTCGCGACGGCCGGACGCACCGCGACCTGGCCGCCCAGGGACGGCGAGTAGGCCACCCGCAGCCCATGCACCCCGCCCCGCAGTCCCGCGGTGAAGGAACCGGGCGGCGGGCCGAGCGCCGACCAGTCACGCTCGTCGGGTACGCCGATGACGTCCAGGAGCAGCGCCGCGTCGGCGGCGTCCCGGGTCATCGGCCCCACGTGCGCCAGCGTGCCGAAGGCGCTCGCCGGGTAGAGCGGGACGCGGCCGTACGTCGGCTTCAGCGCGAAGATCCCGCAGAACGCCGCCGGGATACGCACACTGCCCCCGCCGTCCGTGCCCAGCGCCAGCGGCCCCGCGCCGAGCGCCACGGCGGCCGCCGCGCCCCCGCTCGATCCGCCGGCGGTGCGGGAGAGGTCGTGCGGGTTGCGGGTCACCCCGGTCAGCGGGGAGTCCGTGACGCCCTTCCAGCCGTACTCGGGTGTCGTGGTCTTGCCGAGGAACACCGCGCCGGCCTCGCGCAGCCGGGCGACGGAGGGCGCGTCCTCGTCCCAGCGGCCCTCCGGGTCGATGGTCCGCGAGCCGCGCAGGGTCGGGGCGCCGCGCAGCAGCAGCAGGTCCTTGACCGTGACCGGGACCCCGTCCACCGCTCCGGCCGGTTCCCCGCGCCGCCAGCGCTGCGCCGACTCCGCTGCCCGGGCGAGGGCGTCCTCGGCGGTGAGGCGGACGAAGGCGTTCACCTCCGGCTGGATCCGCTCGGCCCGTTCCAGTGCCGCGCGGGTCGCCTCCACGGGGCTGAACTCGCCCTTGCGGTAGCCGTCGACGAGTTGTACGGCGGTCAGTTCGGTGAGCTCGGTCAGCTGGGTCATCCACCCTCCCGGGGCGTCAGTGTCCGGGTACGTATCCGCGCTTCTTGTCGACCACGTTCGGCAGCGGCCTGCCTGCCTCCCATCGCTCGTACAGCTCCACGAACTGGGCGCCCAG
>NZ_JBQQCE010000202.1:0-16372 GCF_052245645.1 Streptomyces sp. KR55
CCTCTGTACGCCGCACACCCCTTGCCTGATCCTGCTGCGACAGAGCAGGATCAGACTGGATCATGCAAGACTGAAGGCATGCCTTTGGACTAGATGTGCGAGCTGGTGAACCGGCATGCACGCCCCGATCTGACCACAGCGATCGACGGCATCCAGGCATGCAGATTCGACCAGAGCAGCGCACCTGCGGCGGGCATGTCCGGCACCGTGCTCGCGGTCATCGCCCAGGGCGGCAAGCGCCTCGCCCTGGGCGAGCGCCTGTACGAGTACCGACCCGGTCAGTACCTCGTCACCTCGGTCGACCTCCCCGTCACCGGCCACGTCATCGCCACCGGACAGCCGACCCTCGGCTTCGGTATGACACTCAACCCTGCCGACATCGCTCAGCTACTCCTGGACGCCGACCCCCGCGACCTGCCTGCCCCGGCACTCACCGCACCCGCAGGCATCGCGATCAGCCAAGCCCCATCAGTAATGCTGGATGCCATCGTCCGGCTGCTACGGCTGCTGGAGCGACCCGCTGATCGCAAGATCCTCGCCCCGCTGGTCAAACGGGAGATCCTCTGGCACCTGTTGCGCGGCGAGCAGGGCCCCGCCATCCGCCAGCTCGGCCTGGCAGACAGCGGACTGACGCACATCAGCCGGGCGGTCCAGCAGATCCGAGAGCACTACGCGGAGTCATTCCGAGTCGAAGACCTCGCACAGACAGCGGGCATGAGCGTGTCCGCGTTCCACCGCAACTTCCAAGCCGTGACCAGAATGAGCCCCATCCAATTCCAAAAGCGCATCCGCCTGCAGGAAGCCCGGCTGCTCCTGGCCAGCCGCCCATCCGACGTCACCGGCGTCGGCCACGCCGTCGGCTACGTAAGCTCCTCACAGTTCAGCCGCGAGTACCGCCGCATGTTCGGCACACCACCCAGCCAGGACGCGGTCCGTCTCCGGGCCAAGCCACCCGTACCCGCCGCCCTGCCCTGAGCGTCGGCAGTCCTGATCGGCATCGGTCCAATCATCCTCATCGAGGGCGGCGCCTTCGGTTGTAGGGTCCGGCGTCCGGGGAGCGGCGCAGTCGGTGCCGCCGCTCGGCGTGGGGGGCCGATCTAGGCAGGTTCGTTTGGGTCAGTCGGTCGTTGGTCCAGGTATGCCAATGGCTACGGCGACGTCGGAGTCCGCGACATCGCCCAAACCGCCGGCGTCACGGCGATGCTCGTCAACCGCTACTTCGGCTCCAAAGAAGGACTCTTCGCCGAGGTGCTCGATGCCTCCATGGCCGACCGCACCATCCTCACAAGCGACCCAGCCACTCTCGCTCACGACGTGGCGACCGCCCTCGTCCGCCGCACCGCCCCCGACGCGTGGACGCCTCTGACGTCCGCACCCGTGAAACAACGGGCAGGAACACTCCTCCGGTTGGGATGTCCTTCGACGTGCTGTGGTCATCAGGACCGAGCTCCAGCTGCCCGAAGTAAGGCACACCCTCAGGGCCAACGGAGTCCTCAGGTCGGGGAGGTCGACCCCCAACGCAGTCGGTGGTCTTGCAGCAGCTCGACTCGAGGGTAGGTGGGTCCGGTAGCCGGTGCAGCTGACGGAGGTGCTGGCCGCGAGTCGAAGCTCCCAGGATCGGTGCAGCGGGGGCGGGAGCGTAGCGAGTGAGGTCGCCCACCATGTTCAGCACTGCGATTATCTCGCCCAGTACCAGAGTCATCGTGTGACGATGCCGTGCCGCCCAGCCCGCCAGCACCGTCAACAGCGAGGTCTTGCCGACGGCGGGCATGCCCACCGGGTGCAACACGTCCTCGATCAACAGCCGCCGCGCCGGTCTTAGGCCCGGCGTCCTTAAGGCGGAGTTCAAGGTCAAATCTGTGTCCTTGCCAGGTGAAGTGAAGACCGCCGCTGCGCTCACGGCGTCCATCCTTCTGGCCGTCACCGACGGGAGGACCAGTTGCATGCGACGCCCGCCCCTGCAATGGGCGATGCGTGGGGCGGAGTGCCGTCCGCGGTGATGTGTAAGGAGTCTCCGGCTCGGCCAGGCCCGGCCAACGCGACCGTCTCCCGCTGGTGCTCAAGGAGCCCGCCAGGGTCTCCTCATAGGCTGCCAGGCGCTCCGGCCCCTCGGCAGCCTACTCGGCAGCCTTCCACACGCGGTCGCGGATACCGGGGCGGTCGATCCGCCGCCCCTTGAAGTAGACAGAGTCGATCCTTCGCGTGTGCGTCATATCCTGAAGCGGATCCGCGGTCAGGACGATGAAGTCGGCCCGCTTGCCCGCCTCCAGCGTGCCTCGGTCTGCGAGCCCGAGCAGGGCAGCGGAGCGCTGCGTGGCGGTCCGGATGACGGCGAGCGGCGACAGCCCCGCTGCTGCGAGGGCCTCCAGTTCGCGGTGCTCGGCGAAGCCCGGGAACTGAGTCAGCAGACCGGTGTCTGCGGAGAAGACGACCCGCACTCCCGCATCGACGAAGGTCCGGAGCGTGCTCTCCATCCGCTGGTAGGCCTCCACCGTGTCGAACAATGGCCGGGGTGCGTTGTTCTGGATCCGGGCACGCAGGTCCGCGATCGCCTCGGCAGGCACCAGTTCGGCGAGAGCCGGGTCGTCGAGCCAGCCGTCGCCGTCTGGCCGCTGAATGCTCATCGAGGTGAAGACCGCGACGTCACGGGAGGTCAGCAGGTCCAGGAGCTCTTCGTCGGGAGCAGGCGTCCGCGGCAGGTGCGCCAGGATGTCTGCGCCCGCGCGGATCGCCTCCTTGGCGTCGTCGACCGTGTAGATGTGAGCGGCAGCCTTCAGGCCGTGCTTGTGCGCCTCGTCGACGATCGCCCGGTAGACATCCGGCTGCAGCCGCGCCTTGCTGCCGTGGCGGTCGTCGAGCCAGAACTTGACAGCGTCGACGTTCTTCGCGGCCAACGCGCGCACATGCCGACGGGCATCCTGCGGACTCGTCGCCTCCTGGACCGCGTCGACGGCGAAGAACGGCCCGCCGTTGTCGGAGCCCGGCGTGGGGGCGACGATGCCGGACCCGGCGGAGAAGAGGACGGCGAGGTCCTCGTTGTCGAGCTCCCCTTTGCGCTGCAGGTCGCGTACGCGGATCTCCGTGTCGTCCCGGTCGGTGCCGAGGGACTGGAACACGCTCACACCGTAGTAGGCGAGACGGCGGAGGTGGTCGATGATGTTGTCGGCGGAGAAGCTCGCGGCGTCTGCTCCCGCTCCCTTCCAGTAGCCGATGTGCCCATGCGGATTGACGAGGGCCGGCATGACGGTCTTCCCGTGCAGGGAGACGGTCCGCCGCGCGAGATCGGGGGTGATGGCTTCCTGGGGCCCGATCTCTTCGATGAGTCCGTCGCGGACGACGACTGCGCAGTCGTCGATGACCCGCTCGCCGTCGCCCACGATCAGGCGTGCGTCTTCGAAGAGGACCGCCGGACCGGCCTCTTCCTGCTCGCTAGGTGCCCGCTGCGCGGAGTCTTCTGACATGACGCTCATGGCCTTTCCTTTCGTTTCGAGATGCGAGCGGGGCGTTCTACGACGACGTCGGGGCTGCGGGGTAACGGGCACTGCGCTCTTCGAACCGGTCGTAGCCCATGAGCCCTTCGAAGGCACGCTGGTGTGTCACCGACTCCTTGACCGCGGCGACGTCTTGGCGGGAACGCAACTGGTCGAGTACCTCGATCACGTTCTTCGTCGCGGCACCGATCAGCGTGTACCAGAGCAGGATGACGTCGGCGCCCGCCCGGCCGTACTCCTCAATGGTGTGCGCGGGAACGTCGGAGCCGGGAACGTCGAGCAGGTCACCGGCGACCATGACGGGAACGGCGAGGCGCTTGCGGGCCCGGGCAAGGGCGTCGGCGGGGAGTGCTGGCGCGAAGACCATGTCGGCTCCCGCGTCGACGTAGGTCTCCAACCTGTCGATGCACTCGTCGGCGTCGTGGTTGACCCATGCCGCGTCGGAGCGTGCGATGACCAGGAAGTCCGGGTCGGTGCGGGCGTCGACGGCGGCGCGGATCTTCTGGGCCATCCGGTGTGCCGACAGCAGTCCGGCGGGGGTGGCGGTGTGCTTGCCGCCGAGGTTGTCTTCGATGTGGACGCCGCAGACTCCGGTGGCTTCGAAGGCCTGAATGGTCCGCCAGATGTTCGGTGCGTCGTAGAACCCGTTCTCCGCGTCAGCGAGGACGGGGACGGAGGTGGCGTCGACGATGCGGCGCGTCTGATCCACCATGTCGTTCAGGGTCAGCAGTCCGACGTCCGGCACCCCAAATCCCGAGGCGGCCGCGGCGAAGCTCCCTATGTAGGTCGCCTCGAATCCGGCCCGCTCGGCGAGTTGCGCGCTGAGGGCGTCGTAGGCGCCGGGCAGGATCAGGGGCTGGTCAGCGGCGAGGAGGGCCTTCAGAGCCTTCCTGCGCGCAGCATGGGTGTGGGACACGATGGTTCTTTCTGAGAGATTGCGGGAAGGCGCGCGGGGCCGTGCCGTCGTCAGACGAGGAAGTCCCGGTACCGGGTGAGCCGTTTCCGCGCGGTCTGCATGTTGTGGCGCTTGAGCTGCTCGGCGCCCTCCGCGTCGCCGCGCACGAGCGCGTCGATCACCATGCGGTGCTCGGCGAGGCTCTCCTGCATGCGTCCGGGTGTCATCAGGATGCGGCGGCGGAGCAGATGTGACTGGTCGCGTACACCGGCCAGCATCTCGGAGAGGAATGCCTGGTCCGCCAGTTCGATGACGGTGTCGCGGTAGCGATCGATCGCGGCGAGGAACACGTCGATGTCGCCGCCTTCGGCGGCCTCGTCCAGGTTCCCGCCCTCGGCAAACAGCTCCTGGAGTTCGGCCCAGTCGCCCGGCGTGGACTTCTGCGCGGCAAGCCGCGCCGCCAGTCCCTCCAAGAGCTCGAGGACGTCGTAGATCTCCTGCAGGCGGTCGTAGTCCAGTCGGGCCACCACCACGCCCGCGTTGGGAACACGCTCGACGAGCTTGCGGGCCTCCAGGTCCTGAAGGGCCGACCTGACCGCGAACCGCGTGGTGCCGAGTTCCTCAGCGATCTGCACTTCCGGCAGGCGATCGCCCGGGGCCAGGTCTCCGCGCAGGATCCGCTCGCGCAGCTCGGACTGGACGTTGTGACGCTTCACGACAGAACCCAACTCCTTCTGCGTGGTACGGCCACGCCTCGTCAACGCTAAGACCGCGCTCAGTGGATTGTCAACCGCTGTGGCGACAATCAATCTATTGATTGGCGACAATCTGAGCCTAGATTGTCGCCAATCTTAGCCACCTCCGCTAGGTTGCTTCCTGCAAGCCACCTAAACGGGCCCTGGTGCACCAGCGCGACGGCGGCCCGGCACGGGCGACGGATCGGAGACGGACACATGAGAGTAGGAATCGTCGGGGCTACCGGACAGGTCGGCGGTGTCATGCGCCGTCTACTGTCCGAACGGAATTTCCCTGTCAGTCAGTTGAGGTTGTTCGCCTCGGCCCGCTCGGCCGGTCGCACCCTGCCCTGGCCGGACGGCGAGGTCACCATCGAGGACGCGGCGACCGCGGACTACACCGGCCTGGACATCGTGCTGTTCTCGGCAGGTCGCGCCACGTCCCGTGCACTCGCGGAGCGAGTCGCGGACCAGGGAGCGGTCGTGGTCGACAACTCCTCGGCCTGGCGTGGCGACCCCGACGTGCCCCTGGTGGTCACGGAGGTCAACCCCCAGGCCCTGGCCCACCGCCCGAAGGGCCTCATCGCCAACCCGAACTGCACGACCATGGTCGCCATGCCGGTGCTGCACCCTCTGCACCGGGAAGCGGGTCTGACGGCGCTCGTGGCCACCACCTACCAGGCGGTCTCCGGCGCCGGCCTGGCCGGTGTCGCCGAGCTGCAGCGGCAGGCCGCCGCCGTGACGGCCCGGGCCGGCGAGCTCGCTTTCGACGGAGAGGCGGTGATCTACCCGGAACCGACCGTCTTCAAGGAACCCATCGCCTACAACGTGATTCCCCTTCTGGGCAACCTCGTTGACGACCGAAGCCACGAGACCGACGAGGAACAGAAGCTGCGCCAGGAGACCCGCAAGATCCTCGACATCCCAGGACTGCCGGTGTCCACGACATGCGTCCGCGTCCCTGTCTTCACCGGCCACTGCATCCAGATCAACGCGCGCTTCGCACGGCCCATCAGCGTGGCACGGGCCCATGAGCTGCTTGCACAGGCACCCGCCGTGGAGCTCTCCGACACCCCGACGCCCCTCAAGGCTGCCGGCAAGGACCCGTCGTACGTCGGACGCATCCGCATCGACGAGACGGTCGAGAACGGACTCGCCCTCTTCGTGTCCAGCGACAACCTCCGCAAGGGCGCAGCCCTCAACGCGGTGCAGATCGCAGAGCTCGTGGCCGGTCTGCCGGGCACGCGGTCACGAGGTCGCGGCGAAGGTGCACATTCAGTGCGAAGAGCGCCGTATTCCTCATAATGCAGCGTGCTCCCCATTCCCAGGTGGGGAGGGACCTGATATCCGTGTTCGCCCAGCGCTAGGCCGCTCCGCCGTCCGCTCTGGACGGCCTGGCTACGGCCGTTCTCGACGCCGAGGCAGGTGCTGGGTTGGTCCGCGGCAGCCAACGAGATCCTGGGCTTCACGACCAGGGACGTCTGCCAGAGCCCCATCACGACCCTGCTCGCCCAGGCTCCCGAGCCCAACGGCCAGGCACGGGCGGGAAGCTGTGGGTTCCCGACGGGTGGACGGGCCCTCTTGCACCACCCGGCTTGCCCTCGCCGGCGGGCGTCCGGACGACATCGACGATCACTGCGTCACGCGCGGATCACATGACTCTTGTGCTCCCTTCCGGAGGCCGATCGCGCCGGCCGTGGGCGACGGTCCGATGAAACCGCGAATATAATTGTACCGATCGATCAATACAAGGGTTGGCATGACCTTCTTTGGAGGCGCCTTCCATCCGGTCAGATCATGCAGGGACTACATACGAGGATCATGAATCGGTATTTCACATCGGATGACGCGCGTGCTCATGATGGCCGACGTCCCGAGCGCGGGCTCTCCAACAGGCCGCTAGCGGCGCTGCCGCCGCGCTCAGCGTCCCGAGCCCCTCGCCCGAGCGTGCCGCCGCGCCATGCCGTCGGGGGGACCGAGAAGTGGAGGAGTCGGATGTCCAAGACCGTGGTCGAACGGCGGACGGTACTAGTCGACGGTGTGCCCACCAGTTACCTGACGGGGGGAGAGGGACCAGTCGTCCTCATGCTGCACGGCACGTACTGGAGCCGGGTCTGGCTCCCCGTCCTGGCCGACGTGGCCGCTGCGGGACTGCGCCCCATCGCGGTCGACATGCCCGGGTGCGGGCGTTCCGGCGGGGAGCTCACCCTCGAGACCGCCACGGTGCCGCACCTGGCGGAGTGGGCCACACGGTTTCTCACTGCTCTCGGGGTGCACGGCCCGCTGAACGTCGCTGGCCACGACATCGGCGGTGCGCTCGCCCAGCACCTCCTCGCCGCCCGCCCCGGTGGCATCGAGGTGCGTGCGCTCGCCCTGGTCAACGCGGTGACGTACGACTCGTGGCCGGTCCCGGCGGTGGCCCGATTCCGCGACCCGGCCGTCGTCGCCGCCACGTCGGCGCAGGATCTGGTCGCCGCCAGACGCAAGTCCGTCACGGCGGGACTCGCGCGGCAGGCCACGGAGGAGGAGTTGGCGGACTACCTCTCCCCCTGGGCCGAACCCCGGGTGGCACGTTCGTGGATGGCCCTGGCCGGTGCGGCACACGCCGACTACACCCAGAATCTCGTCCCGGCGCTGCGCCAATCCCTCGCGCCCAAGCTGCTGGTCTGGGGAGAGGACGACCCCTTCCAGCGCATCGCGTACGCCGAGCGGTTCGCGGAGGAGATCCCGCAGACGCGACTGGTCCGCGTACCCAAGGCCGGCCATATCCCGATGGAGAACGACCCCGCCACAGTCGCCAAGGCACTCGCCAGGTTCTTCAAGGAGCAGGAATCAGCGTCGGCCTGACAGGTCCTCACCTGAGCGGTGACGCGGCGAAACCCGTGAGCGTCTCCGATCCCACAACGGTCCATGACAGAAGTGAACACGGTCATGGCGACAACACGAGCAGGAGGGTGTCCATGTCCGACACCGCACATGAAGTCAGTTACCAAGTCGACGATCTCGTCGTGTCCCGAGGGCTGGATCTCGACGGCATCGATGAACGGCTCTGGGTGCCACAGGCCGACGGTGTCGTCTTCCGCCCGCTGATCTTCTCGGTCAGTCAGGGCTACTTCGTCAACATCCTCCGCGTCCGCAGGACCGGCACGGTCTCCCGGCACCGGCACACCGGTCCCGTTCACGCCTTCACCCTCCGCGGCCGTTGGCACTACCCCGAGCACGACTGGTGGGCCGATGAGGGCACCTACTCCTTCGAGCCGCCGGGCGACGTGCACACTCTGGTCGTCCCCGACGACGTCACGGAGATGGCCGCCCTCTTCCACGCCACCGGCTCCTACCTGTACGTGGACGAGAACGGCGAACCGACCGGCGTCGAGGACGTGTTCACCAAGCTGAAGAAGGCACGCGAACACTACGAACGTGTGGGACTCGGCGCTTCATACGTAGAGCAGTTCATCCGCTGACCGACCGGCAGCGGGCTCTGCCCGCTCCGCGAATCGCCTTCCACGCGATGAGGGTTGCCGCAGACGTTGGGCAGCGGCTGCGGCAACCCCTCATTGCTTCACGCCACTTGATCGGTCCGAGCGGTCAGGCGTCGAAGGTCTGCTCGCCGAGCACCTGCAGGAACTCGAAGTGCTCGGCGGTGCTCGACCCCGGTTGCGGCCGGAAGATCACCATTCGATGGCCCGTGGCGGAGCCGAGTACGACATCGCACTGCACGTCGAGCGGCCCCACATGCGGATGGACCAGCCGCTTCCGCGTGGAACTCAGAGGCTTGACGGTCATCTCGTCCCAGTAGCGGGCGAACTCCTCACTGGCTTCGAGGAGTTCGGCGATGAGGCGATCCGCCATGGCGTCCCCGCCGCGCCGTGCGGCTGCGGTCCGCAGGTCCGCGACATAAACCCGCCCTATCGCCTCGTGCTCCTCGGCCACGTTCAGCGCACGCGACTCCGGTTCGGTGAACCAGCGCCACGTCACGTTGCCGCCACGCGCGTCCCCGAGTATCCACGAGCCGAACAGCGCCTGGCTCAGCCGGTTCTGGGCAAGCATCGTGGACAGGTCGTCAATGACGTGGGCCGGCACCGTCGTCAAAGCGTCGAGCAGGAACATCATCGCAGGGTCGACGTACCGGCCTGCTCCTCCCGTGAGGGGCGAGGCATGACCGGCGAGCCGGTAGAGGTGGTCGCGCTCGTCCACGGACAGGCGCAGCGCTCCTGCCAGACTCGCCAGCATGGCCTGCGAGGGGTGGGCGTTGCGGGACTGCTCCAGTCGCTCGTAGTAGTCGACCGAGATGTTCGCCAGCAGTGCGACCTCGGAACGTCGCAGACCAGGGGTCCGGCGGCGGCCGCCCGCGACCAGCCCGACATCAGCCGGACGCAGCGCCTCACGCCGGGCCCGCAGGAAACTCCCGAGGTCGTTGTGGTTGCCGCTCATTCCTGGATGGCCTTCATTCCCTCCGAGACGTACCGCTCACCGGCCACCTCCTCGGCCCGGATCGCCTCGCCGAGGTCGCTCAGCATGGTGGCGTCCAGGGTGAGCTCCGCGGCGGCCACGTTCTCCTCGAGATAGACGCGCCGCTTGGTGCCAGGGATGGCAGTGACGCCCTGAGCCAGCACCCAGGCCAGGGCCACCTGCCCCGGCGTCACGCCGGCCTTCTCGGCGATGGCACGTACCCGGTCCGTGAGCGCGAGGTTGTGCGCGAAGTTCTCACCGCTGAACCGGGGGGCGGCGCGCCGCCAGTCGGTCTCCGGCAGCTCGTCCAGCGAACGCAGCCGGCCGGTGAGGAAGCCGCGGCCCAGCGGTGCGTAGGCCACGAAGCCGATGCCCAGTTCACGCACGGTGTCAAGCACACCGTTGGTCTCCACGGTCCGCGTGAACAGCGAGTACTCGGTCTGTACGGCCGACAGCGGTGCTGCCGCGTGCGCGGCCCGAATGGTCTCGGCGGACGCCTCGCTGATGCCGAGGCAGCGCACCTTGCCCTCGGCGACCAGCTCCCCGAGGGCACCGAAGGTCTCGGCCACTGGCACGTGGGGGTCGACCCGATGCTGGTAGTACAGGTCGATGCGGTCCGTGCCCAGCCGGCGCAGCGAGCCCTCCACTGCACGCCGAAGGTACTCCGGCCGTCCGTTCGGGCCACCGATCACCTTTCCGGACTCGTCCAGGGTCAGCCCGCCGAACTTCGTCGCCAGGAGGACCCAGTCCCGGTACGGCGCCACCGCGCGTCCGAGCAGTTCCTCGCCCGTGAACGGGCCGTACATGTCGGCCGTGTCGAACAGCGTGACCCCGAGTTCGATCGCCCGGTGGACCGTCTCCACCGAACCCGCGTCGTCCCGGGTGCCGTACATCGCGGTCATCCCCATGGTGCCCAGCCCCTCGACCGACGCCTCCAGTCCCTGGCTGCCGATCGCGTGTGTCCTGATGGTCATGCGTATCTCCTGTTCAGGCGGCCCCCGCCGGTCGGCGACCGCCCAGCCAGCCTGCGCCACGGCGAGCCACCTTCCAGCGTCCGGCTCAGACCCGTCTTCCGAGGACGACGATGGGTCGAGGCGGACATTGCAATGCCGCGTCCATGGCGACGAACTCTCTGCTCAGCTCGTGGACGTCCGCCCGAGCAAGGAGCGGACGATCCCGTGCGCATGGGTCCACAGCAGAGCGGTTCCCGCGTCAGCCAGGAGGTGGCGTCGCGCGGCGGGCATCCGAGCGGCGAGAGATGTGCCGAGATCGGGTGAGTGGAATGGGTTGGTGTCCTGTTCGCTGTACCACAGATCGACCGGGACCGTGATCTTCGAGGGATCGAAGGGCCACGGGCTGATGGCCACCACCGTCTCCCGTGCGTAGCCTTCCGGACCCTGCGAGAACCCTTCAGCCAGCGCGCGCCGGTACGCGGCGTTGAAGGCGGGGTCGGCGTAGACACGGTGGTCGGCGCTGTTCCCCGTTCCGGTGACCACTTCCCACAGTGCGTCCGCTTCGGCCTGGTCGGCGAGGAGCTTCTCTGCGAGTGCGGGATCCTCTGCCACGCTCCGCACCAGCAGGGAGACTTCAGGTTCCAGCACGCCCGCGAACATCGGATGGGCCAGTTCGTCCGTCCCGGAGACCACGGACACACCGGTCACGGCCCCGGCCGCGGCGCAGGCCAGCGCGAACGGCGCGCCCACCGAGTAGCCGATGGCCGCCATGTCCACCAACCCGCGGCTTGTGGCGAATGCGCGAACATCCCGGGTCCAGTCCTCCAGAGTCCACCCAGCGGTGGCATCGGACACACCGAGCCCCGGCCGGTCGACGGTGATCAGACGAACTCCCAGACGTACGATCCCGCTTGAGTCCAGTCCGAGCCATCTGCTCGTGGCGGACCCGGCACACAACAGGACGGGCCTGCCCGACTCCGCCCCCCATTCGGCCCACCCCATACCGCGCCCGTCCGGCAGTCTCGTACGGCCCAGCCGCTCGGGCGGCGTCACATCTGGGGGCATGTTCTGCATACTTACAGCTCACCGAGCCGGGTATCGGCGGTTCGCCGAGCCGTCAGCTTCCCGGGCGGCACCCTGTCGCCGTCCTCAGTGAGGAACGCCAACTGCACCACCCTCTCCGAGTCTTCCAGCGTGAATCGCGGCGAGGTGCCATCAGGGCGCGGCCGATACGTCCGTCCCCAAGCCGCCAGTGCCCCCATGACCGCGGTCAGGCTGCGCCCGGCCTCGGTGAGGACGTATTCGTCACGGGCCCGCTCCCCCGGTTCGCGATAGCTGCGCCGTTCCATCAAGCCTTCCTCGACCAGCAGCGCCAACCGCTTGGCGAGGATGTTCGGTGCGATCCCCAGCGCATCCCGGAACTCCTGGAACCGGGACGAGTGCGCCACCACCGCCTCGCGGATGATCAGCAGGATCCACGTGTCGCCGAGCACCTCAAGGCTTCGGGCGATGGAGCAGGTCGAGTCCTTGCCGAGCGTCTTGGTCATGCTCCCAGCATAGCGTTGAGTTGCAGGAAGCTACCCAGATAGCTAAGTTGTTCTGTGATATCCAGCTGTAGTCGGCGATCCCAAACCCTGTCACTCCCTGGAGGCCCAGTGCCGCTTCTCGGAACACGCGCCAGCTTCTGGACCGCCGGCGCAGTGGTGGCACTCGCGCTGTGGACCAGTGCCTGCCCCACGATGACCTACCCCCTCTACCAGGCCGAATGGGGTGTCTCAACGACAACTATCACGTGGATCTTCGCCGCGTATCCGATCATCCTGATCCCGGTCCTGATCGTTTTCGGTGACCTCTCCGACCACATAGGCAGAAGGGCCTCCATCCTGATCGGCCTCGCCGCCGAGCTGATCGGTGCGCTGCTCTTCGCCATCGCCGGTGACGTCCCCTGGCTCCTGGTCGGCCGCGCCTTCATGGGAATCGGTGTCGGGCTGTCCATCAGCCCCGCGAACGTGGCCATGGTCGAATTCAGCGCACCGGGTCAGGAAAAGCGCGCCGGCGCCATCAGCACGGCCATATCGGCCCTCGGCATCGGTCTGGCGATGGTGCTGGGCGGTGCCCTGACCGAGTACGCGCCATTCCCCCTCCACCTCAACTTCTTCGTCCTGGCCGCCACGATCGCGGCCGTGGGCTGCCTGGTCCTGTTCATGCCCCGCCACACCCCGGACGAGACCCGGGAGCCGTGGCGCATCCGGACGATCGTCATTCCCTGTGGCAGCCGCATCGTCTTCGTGGCCGGCTCGATCGCCTTCGCCTCGTCGTTCCTGCTCGGAGCGATCGTGCTGCCGCTTGGCGCCAAGATCGCCCAACAGCTTGCCGGTTCGGCCAACGCCCTGGTGACAGGCGCGCTGCTGTCGGTCTTCGCTGCGTGCATCACCCTGTTCGCGCTCGTGGCCCGGCGTTTCCATGTCTGGCTTCTGGTCGTCCTCGGGGCGGTCGGGTCGCTCGCGGCGGTGTGGTTGTTCGTCCTCACGGGACTAGTGCATTCGCTGGCGTTCTTCTTCCTTGCCTCGGCGGTGGCCGGTGCCGCCTACGCCTTCGACTTCGCCGGCGGGCTGACGGTCTTCAGCCGGTACGCCGCTCCGCACCACCGGACCAGCATGGTGTCCGGCGGATACCTCATCGGCTACATCGCCCAGGGCGTCGGGGCGCCCGCCCTCGGCGCCGTCGTGACCGCGCACGGGCTGATGTCCGGGCTGCTGACCGGGGCCACCGCTTTCGGCGCCTTCTTCGTGGTCGTCCTCATCGGGGGCCTGACCGTTCTCGCCCCACTCCACCGACAGGGCCGCCACGCCGCGCACCGAGCCGCGGCAGCGCCGCAGGAATCCACACCTGCAGCGGAAGCCGAGGTCGGCTCGTGACGACACCCGGCCCGGGCGACCTGCTGTTGAGCGCCGAAGCAGCGCAGTCCCCGGACGGCGCACCCCGACGCACCCTCCCGTGGCCGGCTCCCCACCCGAGGGGCAGCCGTCCCGATCGTACGCACGACGAACCCCATCCGTCTGACGAATCCATCCGCCTGGAGAAGCCATCCCCATGGAGCTCAACCTCGCCTCGAAGACAGCCATCGTGACCGGCGCCGGCCGAGGCATCGGCCTCGCTACGGTCCGCACTCTCGTCGATGAAGGCGTGCACGTCGCTGGTATCGCCCGGACCATCACGCCCGAACTCGAGAAGGCCGGGGCCGTGGCTGTCCAGGCAGATCTCAGCGCTGCCGAGGGCGTGCAGACTGCGATCGAGACGGCATCGACCGAACTCGGCAGCATCGACCTGCTCGTCAACAACGTCGGAACCGTGGGAATCCCCGCCAGTTTTCTGGAGACCGACGACGAGATGTGGACGTCCGTCTTCGACACCAACCTGTTCAGCGCCGTCCGGGTCACGCGAGCCGCACTGCCCAGCCTGATCGAACGCCGGGGTGCCATCGTCAACGTCTCGACGCTCAGCTCCCGGGTGCCGTCCAGCGCGCCCGGTCCGTACAGCACCTCCAAGGCAGCGCTCACGGCGCTCGGCAAGGCACTGTCCGAAGAGTTCGGACCGCACGGTGTCCGGGTCAACACGGTCTCGCCCGGCCCGATCCGGACCGGCCTCTGGGAAGACCCGGACAGTTACGGCGCCAAGGTCGCGGCGAACTTCCGCACCGAGCAGGAGGCCTTCGTCACGCAGATGGCTGACACGTTCGACATCACGGTCGGCCGCCTCGGCGAACCCGAGGAAGTCGCCGCACTCATCGCGTTCCTCCTGTCGGATCTCGCCGGCAACATCACTGGTGCCGACTATGTCATCGACGGAGGTATGGGGAAGAACGTGTGACGAGGGCTCGGGGCTCCGGCGTTCGACGCTTTGCTCGTGACAGCGACGATGAGGATCTCGGTCTATGCCGTGGGCATAGCCGCTTCGGTGAGTGCCGTCAGTACGGCGGTGACGACGGGGGGCCGGGTGGGTCGTTGTAGGCCCAACTCGCGGCCGAGACCCGCCGGTTCTTCCACCGCCGCCAGCGTCAGCCGCACATCGTCCGCGGCTACTTCGGCGGCCCACACGTCCGCTACATCCTCGAATAGAACTGATTGAGTTTCTGATCAATAACACCGGTTCCTCACGTACACCGTCCTGTCTCGCTCTGGCGTCGGCGAAACGAGTCCGGTCGTCGCCGATCTCAGCGAGGACGCGGGCTGCGAGCAGGGGCCGAGGCCGGGAAAGCTGAGCAGGATCTCGCTGTCGGCGTGCTGGTTGAAGGCGGCTCGGCGGCCGCGGCGAGGTCGTCCGCGGCCTGGCAGGTGGCGTCCAGCTGCTTGAGCAGGGCCAGGAGCTGGTGGCCGAAGGCGTCCTCGACGGCCGGGAGCTGGCGTGGCTTTGTCGCTGAGAACCGGGTTCTGGCACAGATCTTGGTTGCGCCGTGAGGCGCTGCTGGTTCGAGTGGAGGTGAAAGACCTGCACCAACTCCCTGTCGCAGCAGTGGGGTGGAAGCTGGGGGCAGCCTGATCCGGGTGATGCCGGGGAGGGCGAGAGCGGCCCTGACAACGCCGGGACGTGTCCAGTACTGCCAGATGGGGCGGGTCCGGCAAGCGTGGTGGAGAGGAGTACGCGAGGAACCGGCGTTTTACGTCTCTCAAAGTGACATCGGCTCGAACCTGGCGGATCTGGGCCGGAAGCGGTGCGTATGCGGGTCATCCTTTCGGGTGGTCCGCTAACTCCCTGGTCGGTGTACGAGAGCGGGCCGGGAGGCCACGAGGAAAGCCTGCGGCGTACTCGTGGCGATGCCGCAGGGACACAGTCGGGCTCCTCCTTCGCCGAGCGAACCACAGTGAACACGGGAACCGTCCCGAACCTCGCCCCGCCCCTGCCTCCAGCAGCCGGTCGGGGCTGGGCGCATCGACCGCCGATCGGTTGGGGACGGGGCGGAGCCGCCGTAGTACTCCGAGGCCGGGAGAGCCGGCCACATGGGAAAGGGCGGCAGCGGTATCGAGAAGGGACGGATGCTGCAATGCCGGAAGACGCCCCGCCGAATGGCGGAGCTCTGGGCCCTCGGGCCCGGGTACTGGAGATGCAGATCAAGCTTCACCGTTGGGCGGTGGCCGATCCCGGCCGCCGGTTCGATGACCTGTTCAACTTCGTGCACGATCCGGCGACGCTGTTGGTTGCGTTCGACCGGGTCGCGGGCAACCAGGGGGCCCGGACTCCCGGTGTCGACGGCCTGACGGCTGCCGATGTCGAGGAGAACATCGGGGTTGCCGGGTTCCTGGATGATCTGCGGGCCGCCCTGAAGGACGGCTCGTTTCGGCCACTGCCGGTGCGGGAACGCGCGATTCCCAAGCCGGGCGGGGCGGGAAAGGTCCGCAAGCTCGGGATTCCGACGATCGCGGACCAGGTCGTTCAGGCGGCGCTGAAGCTGGTGCTGGAACCGATCTTCGAGGCCGATTTCCAACCGATCTCCTATGGGTTCCGGCCCCGACGGCGGGCCCAGGATGCGATCGCCGAGATCCACTATCTCGGCACCCGGGGCTATCGCTGGGTGCTGGATGCGGACATCGAGGCGTGCTTCGACTCGATCGACCATGCGGCCTTGATGGACCGAGTGCGTCACCGGGTGAAGGACAAGCGCATCCTGACGCTGGTCAAGGCCTTCCTCAAAGCCGGAGTTCTCACAGAACTCGGCGAGAGTAACGAGTTGGTGCGTGATAGCGGGTGGGCCGTGTCTGGCCTGGGGGTGGCCTGCTTTCAGGTGGTGACAGTACGGTCGGAGACAAGGCTGGCGATGGCTCGGTAGGTGTCGGGCAGGCGATCGCGGCG
>NZ_JBQQCE010000203.1:0-16314 GCF_052245645.1 Streptomyces sp. KR55
GTGACTCCACCCACGCGTGAACGCGCGGGCTTCCTGCGTCGCCGCCTAAGCAGCGTCGCAGAGGGCCAGCCCGGCCCTGTTGAGGATGTTCAATGCACCGACGTGGTCGGCGTTCGCGGTCATGCCGCACGCCGTGCACTGGAACTTCGCTTGGGTGAGGCGGTTTTCCTTCGCAACGTGCCCGCAGGACGGGCAGGTGCGGGAGGTGTTGCGGGGGTCCACCGCGACGACACTCCGACCGGCGCTTTCAGCCTTGCCTGCGAGGATCGCGAGGAACACCCCCCAACCCGCGTCGAGAATCGATCGGTTCAGCCCGGCCTTCGCCGCCCGCTGGTTCGGCAGGAACGCGCCAGGCTGTTCGGGGTCGGCCTTGGGCGCGGGCGCCTTGGTCATGCCCGCGGTGTTCAGCTTCTCGTGTGCGATCGTGTCGTGGTCGCGCACCAGGGTGAGCGCGGTCTTGTGCGCGTGGTCCAGGCGCTGGCGCCGGATCCTCGCGTGGATCTTGGCGACCTTCCGTGCGGCGGCGCGGTGTGCCTTGGTGCGCCGCTTGGTGCCCTGGGGGAACGTCGCCGGGTTTCGCTGAGCTTCGGCGAGCTCTTCGGCCGCCTCTTGGAGGAAGCGGGGGTTGGCGATGTGCTCGCCGGTGGAGGTGGTCAGAAAGTGGGTGACGCCCAGGTCGATGCCGACGACTGCACCCGTGGTCGGCAGCAGCTCGGCGGGCACCTCGTCGCAGGAGAGGACCACATACCAGCGGTTACCCTCCCGCTTGACCGCGAGCGTTTTCACCCGGCCCTTGACCAGCCGGTGCTGGTGTACTCGGATGTGCCCGACGCCCTGAAGCCGGACGCGGGTTTGCGGATCGTGGGGGGTGGAGTTCCAGCGGCAGCCGTCGCCGTCCTTCGGGAAGACGACGGTGTCGAAGTGGCCAGCGCCCTTGAAACGTGGGTAACCAGGCTTGTCGCCAGTGCGTACGCGACGGAAGAACGCCTGGAACGCCTTGTCCAACCGGCGCAGCGTGGCCTGTTGCGAGCTGAACGACCAGCGCCCTTGACGCTCCGGGTCGAACGCCCGGATCTCCTTGAGCTGCCCGGACTGATCGCCGTACTTGATGCCCGTCTTCGTGGCATGACGCCAGGCGTCCCGTCGCTCCTGCAGCGCGCCGTTGTACAGCGAGCAGTGGTCGGCGAGCATCGCGCGGAGGGCTTGCTCCTGGCGGGTCGTGGGGCGCAGGAGAAACTTGTACGCGCGGATCACCTCTGGCGCCTCCGCTCACGGCGCAGGGCGTCGGCGAGGAGGACGCACGCGGCAGCGTTGAGCGAGATACCCGCACCGCGGGCGTATTCCTCGACCTGCCGCTTCACATCCGGCGGGACACGCAGGTTCAGCGACTCCCGGCGATCTCCTCCAGCCACAACCAAAATACTACCACTTTTGACGATGAATCAGGCCCAAGTCCGGATGCTGCGCTGCTCCGCAGCGCACTCACGGATTCGATTCCCCACCGGCTGAAGCCGGTGGTCCCCTCGAAAGGAAACTGATGGAGAGCGTTTCCCCCGTGCCTCGGGCACCTGGCGCCAAGCCTGTCGTGGGCCACCTCGCGGCATTCCTGCGCGCCCCGCTGGCGTTCCTGCGCAGCCTGCCCGCGCACGGTCCGCTGGTGGAGATACGACTCGCCAGGAAATCCGTTGTCGTGGTGTGTGACCCCGAACTGACCTCCACGATGCTGGTGCACGACCGGGTCTTCGACAAGGGCGGCCCCCTCTTCGAGCGGCTGCGGGAAGCAGGCGGGCAGGGCCTCGCCACCTGCCCGGCCGCCGAGCACCGTCGCCAGCGCCGGCTCATCCAACCGGCCTTCCACCAGGCCCGCTTCCCCGACTACGCCCGCATCATGACCGAGCGGATGGACGCCATCATCGGCAACTGGCGCGACGGCCAGACGCTCGACCTGGCCGTGGCATCCCGCAACATCACCGCCGACGTGGTCCTCTCCGCGGTCTTCGGCACCCGCCTGGACCACGGCCTCCATGTGCGCCTGGCCACCGACTTCGACACTCTCCTGGCGGGCTTCACCCGGCACAGCCTCCTGCCGAAACCACTGCGCAAGGTGCCCACACCGGGCAACGTCCGCTACGAGCGGGCCACGCGGCGGGTGCGGCAGTCCATGGCGGACCTCACCACCCAGTACCGAGAGAGCGGCGGGACCGGGGAGACGAATCTCCTGTCGATGCTCATCGCCGCCCGCGTCCCGGAGAGCGACGTTCCCGCCCTGACCGACGACGAACTCGTGGACCAGGCTGTGACCATGTACTCCGCCGGGACGGAGACGACGGCAGGCGCGGTGAACTGGAGCCTGTACCTGGCCGCCACACACCCCGCTGTCCACGCCCGTCTGACGGCCGAGGTCAGCACGGTCCTCGACGGCCGGACCGCGGGCTGGGACGATCTTCCCCAACTCCGTTACACCCGGCAGGTGTTCACCGAGGCCTTGCGGATGTACCCGCCGGGATGGTTCCTCACCCGGCAGACACAGCAGGACACCCACCTGGGGACGTACGCCCTCCCCAAAGGCACGACCATCGCGTACAGCCCCTACCTCATCAGCCACCTGCCGGCCCTCTACCCGGACCCGCAACGCTTCGACCCCGACCGCTGGGATCCCCAGGGAGGCCAACCCCAGGTACCCGCCTTCGTCTTCGGCGGTGGTGCCCGCAAATGCATCGGTGACGAGTTCTCCCTGATGGAAGGCGTCCTGCTGCTCGCCTCCCTGCTCAGCCACTGGCACATCGACCTGCACCGCGACAGTCTCACCGCTCCCCGGCTGCCCCAACTGACCCTCAACCCGGGCAGGATGAGGGGCACCCTCACCGCACACAGCCGGCTGAAAGGCGTGTCGGAGAAGAATCGGGGTCGGCGCCAGGGACAGGTCAGTCGACGCGGGTGAGCGGAGGGCACTCCCACGCCGCGTCCACGACCTCGCGGTGCGGCCGGTACATGCGAAGGATCACGAACCAGGCGCCGCTTCCGGGCGTGGGCAGCCAGTTGGACTCGCGGCCCTCTCCCGGTGATGCGGGCTGCAGGTGGATCGTCAGGCCACCGTCAGGGTCCATGACGAGCCCGGGCGTGCGGTCCCCGACCGAGTAGCGGCCGGCCGGGTTGGGGATCAGGTTCATGTCGTCGCCGTACGCGGACAGGGACCAGAAGGCATCGACGGGTGGCATCGCGCCCGCGCTGAAGCGCAGTTCGTACCGGCCGGACGACAGCATGTTCCCGTCCGCGTCGTGGTAGTTGAGCAGATAGACCGCTTCGTCGGGATCGTTGGCCATGATGCCCGCCAACGACTGGTCGGCAGCGCGCTTGAGGAAGTCGTCGCCGAAGCGGCCCATCTGCGGTGGCGGGTAACGCCACCCGTTCACCAGACGTGCCCACTCCCCGCTGATCATCTGCTGCTTGAGCATCGGCAGACCGACAGCCGCAGCCCGGATGAGGTTCTGCTTGACCGCCTCCGGCTGGGCCTCGACATCGAGACCGGGTCCGATCCCGACCTCGGCGAACTGCTTGAGCAGGATCGCATGGTGCGCCGGTGGCGGGTTCTCGGCCAGCATGGCGTTGAGCGTCTTCCAGGGTCCGAGCGGATCCTGCGCGGGGTCCACCGGCACCAGCACCTCGCGGCTCGCCGGGAGCTGCGCCAGGTCGACCGGCCCGCCGCCGCTGCGGAAGAAGCTGAGCGGAGTGATCCGGTACTGGGCCTGGAGCGCCTGTACGTTCGGCACGTCGTTCTCGCCGTCGACCAGCGTCCTGCCGAGGATCAGGATCCACGGGCTCGGCGCGGTCGCTACGCGCCGCACACCATCGGGAAGCTCCCCGCTCCACTCCGGACCGACGATCGCGAAATGGCCGGCCTTCGATCCTGTGGAGCGCTGACCTATGTAGTCGAAGTTGTCGGAGGTGATGCCCATCAGCTCGAAGGCGAAGTATCGATCACCCATGTCCGGGTGCGAGAGGACAACGGGCTCGCTGCGCAGGTCCACCCATGCGGTCGAGTACAGGGTGTCGTTGTTCGGACATCCGCCGTCCCGGTACGAGGCGTCCAGCAGCCGCTGAGCGTGCCAGAAATGGTTGACCGGGGCGTACGGCACCGTCGCCGGGTCACGCGGCTGTGTCACCCACTGATGACGCAGCCGGGCGTTGTAGATGTACGGAAAACCGTAGACGAATGCCTGCTCACCCAGCGTGTAGGCGTACTCCCCACGCCAGTCGCGCACCCGTCCGGTCAGGATGGGTGCCACCGCCTGCTGGACCAGCGGCAGCGTCTGAGGCAGCTGCCGGAACCTCTCCACCACGGCCTGGGGGTGCCGTACGGCATCCGCCGCGGCCCGACCCGCCGCGCCGGCGGCGCTCGCTGCCCGGTTGATGGTGGCCGTGACGCCTGCGGCACCGTTGTGCCTGCGCCGATGCGGACGGTGACGGGTGGCCTCGGACATGATCATGTCCCTCCGCTCATGAACAGCTCGCGGGAAAAGCCTGCGCACCCCTTCTCACCATAGGACTCATCCAGAGGAGCGCCAACGCGGGCGACATCCGGTGGCCCGCGAGGTTCCTTTCACGGACCGTCGGCATGCCGAGCGGTACTCCATTCATCGGGCCCACCGCCACGCCACTCGACCAGCCCGGACTGTCGCAACCATCCCTCGTCGACATCCTCCAGGCCCCCAAGGCGCAGGAACTCGACGATGTCCAGCAGCCCGTACGCCATCCCGACGAACCGATCGTTCACACGGACCCGCCGCCCGCCGTCCCCGGCGGGGGGGTAGATGACGATGGGCTGCACGACGGCCATGTCACCAGCGTGCGGTCTGGGACGTCTGGCTGCACGCGGGGCGGTCTTGGCCTTCACAGACGTGGCGCGTCGTCGGGCGACAAAAGCAAAGGCAAGGAGTCATCCGCTCCTTGCCACTCTCAACTTATAGCGCACAGGGGGGCTTGCGGCAAGGCCCCGGTCGTGCCGGAGAATCGCTGGCCGAGGCCAGACGCCGCCGGACTTCGCGGGCGCGACCTCGGATCGGAGCTGATGACGTGACCCCCCTGACCACCAGCGCGTTCGACCTTCCCGACCAACTCTCCCCGAAGGCCGACCCGACGCTGATCGCCGACGACGAGCAGCACTTCGCGGCCATCGCGGAGAGCCTCGAGCAGGCGATCGCCGAGTTGTCCGACCGCCTCGATGCCGAGCGCAGGGCGCCCGGCGGCGTGGGCCGGCAGGCGATGGACCGGGACGTGGAGATCCACCGGCTGACCGCTCGCCTGCGCACACTGCGTCGCTTCGGTCTGGACCTGTGCCTCGGACACATGGTGAGCGCGGACAACCCCGAGCCCGTGTACATCGGACGACTCGGCCTGACGGACAGCACGGGCCGTCGGCTGCTGCTCGACTGGCGCTCCCCCGCCGCCGAGCCGTTCTTCGGAGCCACCCACGCCAACCCGATGGGTCTGGCAAGCCGCCGCAGGTACCGCTGGACCCGCGGCCGGATCAGCGACTACTGGGACGAAGTGTTCACCGCCGACGGGCTTGAACAGCACGCCGCGCTCGACGACCAGTCCGCCTTCATCGCCAGCCTGGGCAGCAACAGGTCGGCAAAGATGCGAGACGTGCTCGGCACCATCCAGGCCGACCAGGACGCCATCATCCGCGCGGGATCCCGCGGCGCTCTCGTCGTCGACGGCGGACCGGGTACGGGGAAGACCGTCGTCGCTCTGCACCGCTCCGCCTACCTCCTCTACTCCGACCCGCGCCTCGGTCACCGCCGGGGCGGCGTGCTGTTCGTCGGCCCGCACCGGCCCTACCTGGACTACGTCGCCGACGTCCTCCCCAGCCTCGGAGAGGAGGGCGTGCAGACCTGCATCCTGCGGGACCTCGTCGCCGAGGGAGCCGCAGCAGCGATCGAGGCCGACCCGGACGTGGCCCTCCTGAAGTCGTCCACGGACCTGGTGAAGGCGATCGAAACGGCCGTCAGGTTCTACGAGGAGCCGCCCGCCAAGGGGATGACGGTCACGACTCACTGGTCCGACATCTGGCTGAGCGCCGACGACTGGGCCGTGGCGTTCGAAGCGGCAGAACCCGGTACTCCGCACAACGATGCGCGTGACCAGGTCTGGGAGGAACTGCTCACGATCCTGGTGGACAAGCACGACGGCGACGTCTCACCCGATCTGCTCCGCAAGTCGCTGCGGCAGAACAGGGAGCTGCTCGCGGCCTTCAACCATGCATGGCCGTTGCTCGAAGCGGCCGACCTCGTGGGAGACCTGTGGTCGGTACCCGCCTACCTACGGATGTGCGCTCCCTGGCTCAGTCCCGACGACGTATCGAAGCTGCAGCGCGAGGACCCCCAGGCCTGGACGGTGTCCGACCTGCCGCTCCTGGACGCGGCACGGCAGCGGCTCGGCGACCCGGCGGCGGCGCGGCGCAAGCGCCGGCACAAGGCCTCTGTCGCCGCCGAACGAGAGCGCATGGCCGGCGTCATCGACAACATCATCGCGGCCGATGCCGACGGTGAGGGTGCGGTGACGATGCTGCGCGGACAGGACCTGCAGGACAGTCTGGTCGACGAGAGCGCACTGCCCAGCGCCGAACCGGACCTGCTCGCCGGTCCGTTCGCGCACATCGTCGTGGACGAGGCTCAGGAACTGACCGACGCGGAGTGGCAGATGCTGCTGCTCCGGTGCCCGTCCCGGAGCTTCACCGTCGTCGGGGACCGTGCCCAGGCCAGGCACGGGTTCACGGAGTCGTGGCAGGAACGGCTCGAGCGGATCGGGCTCGACCGGATCAGCCTGGCCTCCCTGAGCATCAACTACCGGACGCCGGAAGAAGTCATGGCGGAAGCCGAGCCGGTCATCCGGGCCGTGCTCCCGGACGCCAACGTGCCGACCTCCATCCGCCGCAGCGGCGTCCCCGTCGTCCACGGATCCGCTTCGGACCTGCCCTCGATCCTCGACACCTGGCTCGCCGCACACGCCGACGGGATCGCCTGCGTCATCGGCGACCCCGCGTTCCGGGCGACATCCCGCGTCCGGTCGCTGCCCCCGGAACTGTCGAAGGGGCTCGAGTTCGACCTGGTCGTCCTCATCGACCCGGAGGCGTTCGGCGAGGGCATCGAAGGAGCGGTCGACCACTATGTCGCGATGACCCGGGCGACCCAGCAACTCGTCATCCTCACCAGCTCCTGACGTCGGCCAGGACACGGTGACCGCGCCGATGATGCCGATGGCCGCGATCGGGACGTTGACCAGCCGGTCCAGCGGCGCGGATGCGATGCGCGGATGTCGCAGACATGAAGGAAGAGGGCCTCAGCAGTTGGTTGATGTGGTGCTGGTGCGGAGAAGGGTCAGAACGCCAGCACGAGTCGACCGCGGACGCCGCCGGCCTCGAGAAGCTGGTGGGCCTCGGCGGCCTGTTCCGCAGGCAGGACGCGGGCGATGCGCAAGGTGAGTTCGCCTGCTTCGACCTGAGAGCGCAGGCGGTCCAGCCGGGCGCGGTCGTCGAGGTAGTCCGGAACGAACACCATGGAGGTACGCAGGGACCGGCGTCGCAGCTCCGCCGGGCTGATGGCGTGCGGGCCCTCGCCGAGGAGCGTGACGATGACGCCGCCGTCGCGGACGGCCCCGGCCACCGCCGAGGAGCCGATGACGGCCGCGTCCACCAGTCCGTCCACGCCCTCCGGCATGGCGTCGAGAATGCGCCGGGCGACGCCGGGTCCACGGCGTACTACGCGGTCGGCCCCCAGCGAACGCACGAGTTCCTCGTCCGTCGGCGACGCGTCCGCCACCACCGTGATCCCCTCGGCCCTGGCCATCTGCATCACGAATCCGCCGACCACGCCCGCACCGCCGGTGACCGCGACGGTCTGCCCAGGGGACAGGCCGAGCAGGTCAAGTGCCCGCCGGGCGGTCAGGCCGTTCATGGGCAGCGTCGCCGCCTCGGCATGGCTGGTTCCCTCGGGTGCGCGGGTCACCCGTTGCGCGGGCAGAGTGAGGTACTGAGCGTAGGCGCCGCCGCCGGGCTCGGTCGGCACGGTCATCGCCATCACTCGGTCCCCGATGCGCAGATCGGTGACGGTGCCCGCCCCGATCTCGTCGAGCACCCCTGCCGCTTCCATACCCGGGACGTAGGGGGGCGTGGCGCTGTTGCGGCCGAGTGAGCCGTTGCGCAGATACCGGTCGCCGGGGTTCACCGACGCGGCGTGCACTCGGACGCGCACCTGGCCGGGACCGGCGTGGGGCTCGGGTACCTCGAAGACCCGCAGGGCTTCCGGCCCCCCGAATCGGACTACGCCTACTGTCTTCATGATCCCTCGCGATCTTGACCGTTCGTTACGTATTCGGAGCATGGGGCTGCCCGGGTGCACACGGCGTTCCCGCCGGGGGTCAGGCCGGGGTCTGTGCAGCGCCTTCGGCAGAGGAGCGGTCGATGGCGTCCAGCAGCTGGTGGCGCGTGTGGGCGTAGGCGAAGTCGGGGACCGTGCGGGTCCCTTCGCGCAGGTCCCGTCCCAGGTCCGTGTAGAGCGCGGCGACGTTCCTGGCCGGGCCGGTGAGGCCTGCGGGGATGTCGGCGGAGTACGCGGCGGGGACCTCGATGTCGGAGACGCTCGTGTCCTTGCCGAAGCCGGCCTGGAGCGTGAGGTCGGTGACCTGGAGGTTGCCCCACGGGGCGGTCAGGACCAGGTCCCCGTCGGTGCCGTTGATCTCCCAGCGGAAGTTGTCGCCGCGCGAGGTGCCGCCGCGGTAGAAGACCGAGGCCGCGGCGCCGTTGTCCAGGGTGCCGATGAGGGAGATCTGGTCCGGGGCGGTCACCGGGATGACGGTGTTGCCGTCGGTCACAGTGACCTGCGTGCGGCCCAGGACGAGGTTGGCCGACAGCTGGCCGAACTCCCCGAGCGTGACGTTGAGCGCGTCGACGGCGTGGAGAGCGGCGCCGGTCAGCGGAGTGGCGCCCTGAGTCCGGTCGTACCAGTACGCGTGTGCCCGGGTGGTCTCCGGGCCCCAGACCATGCCGGAGCCGACCATGGTGGTGCCGATGACCCGGCCGATCCGGCCGTCCTGGATCAGGCGGCGCACGTAGCGCAGCTCGGGGTGGTAGCGCCCCTGCAGGCCGATGGCGGTGCGCACCCCCGCGGC
The DNA here is from genome assembly GCF_052245645.1 of Streptomyces sp. KR55. Lineage (NCBI taxonomy): Bacteria > Bacillati > Actinomycetota > Actinomycetes > Kitasatosporales > Streptomycetaceae > Streptomyces > Streptomyces sp. KR55. The sequence continues at coordinate 9,169 of NZ_JBQQCE010000203.1, forward strand.
CTCGGCGCGCCGGGTCAGCTCGGTGGCCTCGGCCAGGTTCAGGGCGAGCGGCCATTCGGCGTAGACGGTCTTGCCGGCGTCGATCGCCGCCGAGATCAGCTCCCGGTGGTGGGGGACCTTGACCGCGACCACGACGACGTCGACCCCGGGATGGGCGAGGAGGTCCGTGTGGTTGTCGAAGGCGGTCTCGACCCCGAACTCCTTCCCGGCGGCGTTCGCGGATTCCTGGCGCGAGGTGCTGACGGCGCGCAGTTCGAAGTCCGGTAGTGCCTTCAGGGCGGGGATGTGGCTGATGGAGGCCCAGCCGCCCGGGCTGCCGCCGATGATGCCGACACCGATGGTGCTCATGTTGTCACTCCTGCTGATGGGACCCTGACGGGCCCATGGGGATGAGGTCTGTTGTTACTTCTTTGGCGCAGAGGACGGCGTCCAGTTGGGAACGGTGTCCACCCGGAACCGGGACAGGACAGTGCTGTCGATGTACCAGTGGCCGTTGATCCGCTTGTATGTGTCGTGGTACTCGCCGTAGCCGTGGAAGCCGGTCCTGTAACTGGAGCCGGGCGGGAAACTCACGTAGTCCTCCATCGCCCAGACCGCCGTGGCGCGGTTTCCGTGCACCTGAATCTCCGGCAGGAATCCCTGGTGGGCGGTGGGGGCCTCACCCAGCAGCGCTGCCGTCTTCTCGGCGAGCTCCTTGCCGCTGTCGTACTTCGCGCCTACGTCGATGGTGGGGTGGGCGGTGAAGAGGGCGGCCAGCTTGGACCACTGCTTGCTGTCGAGGTAGCGGAAGTAGCGCGCCTTCACCTGACGGATGTCCTCGATGTCGGCCAGCCGCTGCACCACGGCCGCGTCGGGCACGGCGGTGGACTGCGCCGGGTGGTGCGCCGCTGACGCGGGCTGGGAGGCCCAGGCTGCCGCGCCCGCGCCCCCACCGGCCAGCAGCGCGGCCACCGCGGCTGCGCCGGCCACCCGTGAACGCCACGCGGAGGGCATGCGGGATTCCTGCTTGTCCATGCTGTGTGTCCTTTCGGCGCCGCGCCAGTACGCGGGCGAAGGGTCATTGAGTCCTGGGCTTCGTACGAACGATCAGGCGCTCGTTACGGGAGCGACGTGCTGCCGGTCGCGATCAGGTGACGTCCACCAGTAGACCCTATGTGGAACGAAAAGTCAAAAAATCTTCGACTAATGGACCATTCTGGAAACAAGAATTTTTTATCTCTCATTCCTGATACGGTGCAGTCATGGCACGCGTGAGGGAGTTCGACACCGAAAGGGCTGTGGAGGCGGCGATGAACGCCTTCCGCCGCAAGGGCTACGAGGGCACGTCGGTGCAGGACCTGGTCGACGCCACCGGCGTGGGCCGCGGCTCGTTGTATGCCGCCTTCGGCAGCAAGGAGGGCCTGTACTTGGCGGCCATGGACCGCTACCGGGAGCGGTACGCACTACCCATGATCGAGCTGCTCCGTGGGGGTGCGCCGGCCCGTGAGCTGCTGCGTGAAGTCCTGGTCGCCACGGTGGACGAGATCGTCGGTGACGGCGGCCGAAAAGCCTGCCTGATCGTCGGTGCCGCCGTGGAGCGGGTCGCCCGCGACCGGGAGGTAGCCGCCCATGTGCGGTCGACGACAGCCTCGTTGGAGGGCGCACTTTCCCAGGTCATCGCGGAGGCTCAGGCGGATGGGCAGCTGTCGGACACGCACGACGCCCGGGACCTGGCCCGGTATCTCGTCGTGACGATGCACGGCCTGCGGGTCATGGGTGCCATCGAGCCCGACCGGAAGTCACTGATGGCGGTTGCCGAGGCCGCGCTGAGGGCCCTGGAGTGACCCGCCCTGCCGGCAACCGCCCCGCGCGGTGGCGGCACCCTGTCCTGCGTGCACACGATGCAGTGGTGGAGTCGACGCGGGCGCCGTACCCGCGATTGCTGCACTCCTCGTCTGACCGGCAGCGGGAGCGCCGCCGACACCGGGGAACGGAACGACACGGAAGGGCCGGCCCCGGCCATCCGCAAGACAAGGAGAGCACACCGTGCGTGCACTGGTTCTGGAAGAGTTCGGCACCCCGCTGGTGCTGAAGGAGACCGACAAGCCCGTCGCGGACTCTGGCCAGGTTCTGGTCAAGGTCAAGGCCAGCGGAGTCAACCCCCTGGACCTGAAGATCCGGGACGGGAAGGCCGCTCACGCCCGGAGTGAACTGCCCGCAGTGCTCGGGCTGGACCTGGCCGGCGTAGTCGAGCAGGCCGGCGAGGACACCGGCTTCGCCGCCGGGGACGAGGTCTACGGCCTGACCGGTGGCGTAGGCGATCTGCAGGGTTCGCTGGCCGAGTACGCGGCTGTCGACGCCCGCCTGCTGGCCCGAAAGCCCGCCTCGCTCAGCATGCGGCAGGCCGCAGCGCTACCCCTGGTCTTCATCACCGCCTGGGAGGGCCTGGTCGACCGGGCTCAGGTCGGCCCGGGTCAGAAGGTCCTTGTCCACGGCGGGGCCGGCGGCATCGGCCACGTGGCGATCCAGATCGCCCGCGCCCGGGGCGCCCAGGTCTTCAGCACCGTATCGCCCGCGAAGACGGAATCGGTCGAGCAATTGGGGGCGGTTCCGATCGACTACACCACCACGACCGTGGAGGAGTACGTCGTCCGGCACACCGGCGGAGAAGGTTTCGACATCGTCTTCGACACCCTTGGCGGTGCCGTACTCGACGCGTCCTTCACCGCGGTCCGCACCTACACAGGCCATGTCGTGAGCGCTTTGGGCTGGGGAAGCCACAGTCTCGCGCCCCTGTCCTTCCGGGGGGCCACCTACTCCGGAATCTTCACCCTGCTGCCCATGCTCACCGGCCGCGGACGCGAACACCACGGACAGATCATGCGGGAGGCAGCCACCCTCGCCGACACCGGAGCCCTCGTGCCCCGGCTCGACCCGCGGCACTTCACCCTGGCCACCGTGGCCGACGCCCACGCCGCCGTGGAGAGCGGCACCGCTGAAGGCAAGATCGTGATCGACGTCGAGGAATGACCGCGCCGTCGGCCGGCGCGTGACCCCCCTCTGCCTGGCGACCGGCGGGTTCGATCGCGATGGCCGGGACAGGAAGGCACTTAAACAAGCAGAAGGTGACCAGCGGGCTGTCCCGAAGAGCCCTCGGTTGCGCTGAGCGCTTTTACAGTCCCTCCGACAGACGCGATGCAGCGGCGTTCCTACGTCGACGCATCGCCATGACGAGACCGGCCCCCACTGCTGTCGTGCCCGCGGCCAGGCCGACCAGCATCCAGGTGTGGTCGCGACCAGTGGCTGCGAGGCTCGGCGAGGACGACGAGGCGACGCCTGTGGCTCGCTCGATGAGACGGGTGAGTTCTTCGGGGTGCGAGACAGGTGCGGCGTGCGAGGACGGCACCTCGACGGAGACGGCGTTGGCCCGTTTGGCCATCCAGCGTTGCGCCGCGGCCGGGATGTTCTTGTCGTCGCTCGCGATCAGGTCGAACGAGGGGATGGTCTTCCAGGCCTCTCCGCTTGCTTTGTCCATGAGGGCCGTGTCGGCCACCGGACGCTGGGTGGCGGCCATGACGGCGGCCCTCGACGACGGGACGTCGGCAGCGAACTGTTTGTGGAACAGGTCCTGCTTGATGTACAGGTCCGTTCCGGTGCCGCCGCCGGGGAGTGGGAAGGGCACCCTGCTCAGGGTCTGCCCCAGGGTGCTGCCGGGGTACTTGGCGGCGAGTTCGCCCGCGCTCTCACCCTTCGCGGGGAGGAAACCGGCAGCGAACACCAGCGCCTTCACATTGGGGCTGCCGAGGGCCGCCTCGTTGATGACCGAACCGCCGTAGGAGTGACCGACGAGGACGATCGGGCCCTTGATGCTGCGCAGCACGCTCGCGATGTAGGCACCGTCGTACTGCAGGCCCCTGAGTGGGTTGGCCGGAGCCATGACCGGATGCCCGGCGGCGCGCAAGCGCTCGACCACCCCGGTCCAGGCGGATGCGTCGGCGAACGCGCCGTGCACGAGGACAACGGTGGGCTTGTCGCCGGTCCCGGGTGCCGTGCCGTCAGCGAAGGCTGGTGACACGGCCGCACCGCACGTCGCAGTGAACGCCGCGAGCAAGCCCACGCCGCGTATGAAACCGACAGGGACCGTGGAAAGGGATGCGCTCATCTGCGTGCCTTCCGTTGACATCTCCGGCTTTCGATCGTCGGAGTGCCATGGCAAACGGGCACTTTGGAACGGGCAGTCGGGTGACAAACGGGCTGCCGGGTTTCTCAAACCGTTCCAGGGCCTCGGTCGCTGCGGCCGCCGGATGCGTGTCCCCCACGCTTGTCACGGCGTGGTGCGCCGGGGACGGGTCGGTCTGCCGCCGGTGTACCGGCGACGTGCCTCGGGGCGTGCATGCTGGCGAGCAGGCGCAGCCGTTCCTCGGAAGCGCTGCCAGGCTCTGCATGGTATGTGATCAGTGTCTGCCCGCCGGTGCCCGGGACCAGCAGCTTTTCGTAACGCAGCTCCAGAGGACCGGCCTGGGGGTGCAGGAGCAGGCTGGTACCGCTGGTCTTGTGCTTGACGTCCTGCCGGGCCCAGAGCCTGCGGAATCGCTCGCTGCGCAGGGAGAGCTCACCGAGGATCTCGACCAGGCGCGGGTCGTCGACGTCCGCGCCGACGACGGAGCGCAGATAAGGGACGATCCGGGCGGTCATGTCCTCCCAGTCCTGATGGAGCTCCCGCATCTCTGGTTCCAGGAAAGCGGCGAGGATGCCGTTGCGGCCCGGGGCGTTGAACGGTGAGAGGGCGACGGCGAGGCTGTTGGCGGCGAGTACGTCCATGTACTTGCCATGGATGTACGCCGGGGTGAGCGGCCAGGTGTCGATGAGGGCGCGGATACCCTCACCGGCCCTCTCGGGCTTGCGGGGCCGCTTGCGCCGCGGGCTCGCCGGTGCGGCGATCTGCAGCAGGTAGGCCGTGGCCTCCTCGTCCAGCCGCAGCGCGCGGGCGATGCTGCGCAGGACCTGCTCGGAGGGGTTCTTGTCGCGGCCCTGCTCCAAGCGGTTGTAGTAGTCGGAGCTGATTCCCGCGAGGAAGGCGACCTCCTCGCGGCGCAGCCCGGGGACGCGCCGGTTGCCTTGATCCAGAACCCCGGCTTCGTCGGGCTGGACCAGTTCCCTGCGGGCGCGCAGGTAGCGGCCCAGTGTGTTGGTGTCTTCGGTGGCTGGCACGTTTCCAGCGTACGGAGGCACTTCGGGTCTCTGGGTGGCCCTGCTGGTCCCAGTCTCAGCCCGTCCTGGTCCGCCCGGCGGCGTTCGGTGCAGCCTGGCGGCACAGTCCGCGAACCAGGAGGAATGCGTCATATGTCCCAGCTCTTCACCACCCCGTTCGACCGCGACAGCACCGCCTCGGAGGTGATCGAGGGCGTCGACCTGTCCGGCAGGCGGGTGGTCGTCACGGGGGCCAACTCGGGCATCGGCGTCGAGACCGCCCGCGCTCTGGCGGCCGGCGGTGCCGAGGTCACGCTCGCCGTGCGCCGTCCCGAGGCCGGCGAGCAGGCCGCGGCGGACCTGCGCAAGGCCACCGGGAACGACGCGATCCACGTCGCCCGCCTGGACGTGTCCGACCTGGAGTCGGTACGCGCGTTCACCGCCGCCTGGCAGGGCCCGCTGCATGTCCTGATCAACAACGCCGGAATCATGATGCCGCCGGAGCTCGAGCGCGGCACCGGCGGCCACGAACAGCAGTTCGCCACCAACTACCTGGGGCACTTCGCCCTGACCCTGGGGCTGCACCGCGCCCTCGCCGACGCAGACGGTGCGCGCCTGGTCTCGGTGTCCTCCGGCGGCCACCTGTTCTCCCCCGTCGTCTTCGACGACATCGACTTCCGCTTCCGCCCGTACGACGCGCTCGCCGCCTACGGCCAGTCCAAGACCGCGGAGGTCCTCCTGGCCGTCGAGGCACAGCGCCGCTGGGCCGGTGAGGGCATCACGGCCAACGCCCTGCACCCCGGTGCGATCGCGACCAACCTGCAGCGGCACACCGGCGGCCTGCGGACGCCGGAGCCCTACCGCAAGACGGTCGAGCAGGGCGCCGCGACCAGCGTGTTCCTCGCCGCGTCGCCGCTGGTCGAAGGGGTCGGCGGCCGCTATTTCGAGGATGTCAACGAGGCGCCGGTAGTAGACGCCCGTCCCACTCAGCTCGGTGTTCCCGGCGTGGCCCGTTACGCGCTGGACCCGGCGAATGCCGAACGCCTCTGGGAGCTGGCGCGCGACATCGTCCGCTGAGCGCGCGGAAGTCTCCAGCCCCCGTTTCTCACCCGTACCGACGAAAGAACATCGCAATGAAGGTGACGATCAAGAAGGTCGGCTTCATTGGAACGCGGCATCGCCGGCGCGCCGGCCTGGTCGAAGCGGCCTATATGGTGAACGTGCCCGGAAGGACGCCCCAATGGAGCGGAGTGGCGCGTCACCGGCGTGCCCGGCGCCCGCCGCCGCCCCTGACCGCCTCCGGCACGGGCGGCCGATCCCGTCCGGCTGGGCCCGGCAGCAGGGGCGGCAGGGCCCGCCCCAGCCGCGACGGCCACGGTTGACTCAGTCGTGCGGGTGGGAGCCGAGGTCGGCGGGGAGTGGCGGGCAATGCGCTGATACGCGGCCTGCCGTGTCGTTCCCAGAGCCCGGCCGATGGAGCTCCATGAGGCGCCCTTTGGCCGGGCGGCGGCCCCGGCGGTAGGGGCGCGCCCTGGAGTTTCAGCCGGCGGTCCGTTTGCACGCGATACCGGCGGCCGTCTCCCACTGACGAGGGCACGTGCCGCGTGGACCGCTGCAGGGGCCTGACGGATGCGATCACCACCGAGGCGGGAGACGCTGTTGTGATATCGCGCTTACCGCTGCCGTGCCTGTTCATCCGAAGCCATCTGAGGCACTCGCGTACCGAGGCCAGCCGGGCACGCATCCTCGGCGTCCCTCCCGGTCAGCAGCCATCCCGAGATCGCAAGGAGATCGTCATGACCGTCCAGTCCGGCGGCACCCTCGTTCTGGAACCCGCCTCGCAGCAGATCGCCGACGCCACCTCGCAACCGCCGTTCCTGTACCAGATCGGTCCGGAGAATGTCCGCAAGGTGCTCGACGACATTCAGTCGGAGCCGATCGAGAAGCCCCCCGGCGACTCGGAGTGGATCACTGCTC
>NZ_JBQQCE010000204.1:0-16289 GCF_052245645.1 Streptomyces sp. KR55
TCGGCGAGGCGGTCGCGGACAGGAGCGGAGCCGGTCCTGTGCCGGTGCCCGGCGTCGCGTCGGCCCCGCCGAGGGGAACGCCGGCCGAGGGGCCGGTGTCCGGGACGTCCGCGACGGTGGCGGACGCGGTCGCCGCCCGGTCGGAGCCGGTCACCGGATCCCGGCCGGGGGCCGCCTGTGCGGTGCCGAGGTCGTCGCCGCCGGACTCCGACGTCATCCGTACGAGGCTCAGCGCACCGGCGGCCAGCGCAAGCCCGCCGACGGCGAACAGGACCTTACGGGGGCGTGGACGCCGGTGCCGGCCGCGTGCGCTGCGCTGCCGGACGTCGGGGTCCTCACCGTGCGGGTCGGCGCCGACTGGGTTGTTGTTCGCCGAGTTGTGCGTCGTCGTGTCGGTCGTCATGGCGGTTCCTCCCCGGTGCCGTTGCGCCCCCGTTGCGCCCCCGATGAGCCCGGCGGTGCGCACGTTATGCGCTCGCGCGGGGGACGGGGCGGGAGTCGCCGGGATGTCACTCGAACGGGGTGTCGGGCAGCGGTCACCCGCTCTTTCCCCGGAGGGGCGCGGCTGCGATGATCGGGACGAGTGCTGTTAACCGTCGTTAACCGGGAGGGTGTCGTGAGCGAGGAACGGTTCGGGGAGTTCGTGCTGGTGCGTAGGCACGAACAGGGGCATGTCGCGGAGCTGGCCCTCGACCGGCCCAAGGCCATGAACGCCGTCTCGACCGAGATGGCCCGGTCCGTCGCCGCGGCCTGCGCGGCGCTGGGCGACGACCGGGACGTACGGGTCGTCGTTCTGACGTCGACGCATGAGCGGGCGTTCTGCGTAGGCGCCGACCTCAAGGAGCGCAACTCCCTGAGCGACGCCGAGCTGGTGCGGCAGCGTCCGGTTGCACGTGGTGCGTACACCGGAGTGCTCGAGCTGCCGGTGCCGACGGTCGCGGCGGTGCACGGCTTCGCGCTCGGCGGCGGCTTCGAGCTGGCGCTGTCGTGCGACGTGATCGTGGCCGACCGCACGGCCGTCGTCGGGCTGCCGGAGGTGTCCGTGGGGGTGATTCCGGGTGGCGGCGGCACGCAGCTGCTGCCCCGGCGGGTGGGGGCCGCGCGGGCGGCCGAGCTGATCTTCACCGCGCGGCGGGTCGAGGCGGCCGAGGCGCGGGAGCTGGGGCTGGTGGACGTTCTGGTGGACGAGGGGCGGGACCGTGAGGAGGCGCTGGCGCTGGCGGCCCGGATCGCCGGGAACTCGCCGGTCGGGCTGCGGGCTGCGAAGCGGGCGTTGCGGGTGGGGCATGGGCTGGATCTGCGGGCCGGGCTGGAGGTTGAGGATGCGGCGTGGCGTTCGGTGGCGTTCTCGGGGGATCGGGCGGAGGGGGTGGCGGCGTTCAACGAGAAGCGGAAGCCGGAGTGGCCGGGGGAGTGAGTCCGGCGTTGGCCGGTGACCGGCGTTGCGGCGGGCCAGGGGGTGGGTCGCGCAGCCCGGCGCTTACGGGGTGCCGCCCGCGCCCACCCGTGCCGCCCTGGGGGTCCCCCCCAGGCCCTTAAGGCACTGGGGAGGCACGACTGCCCGCGGGCTCACGGAGGCACGACTGCCCGCGGGCTGACGTGGGAAACCGGTCACCCCAGCGCCCCGCAAACCTCCCGCTTCCCCATAAACCTCCCTAGCCTGGAGTGATGGGTGAGGACGATCGCCTCGCGGCCGTTGTGGCGCTGGCGCAGGGGATGGCCGCGGCGCACACCCCGCGCGAGTCGTGGCGGGCCGCCGCGCTCGGTGCGTGCCGGGCGCTGGACGCGAGCTTTGCCGCGCTGTCGGTGTGGGAGCGGGACCTCGGGCGCCTTCGGGTCCTGGTCAACGTGGGGGAGCGGGCGCCGGACGAGGAGGAGTTCCCGGAGGACGAGGCCTACCCGGTGCACCAGTTCGCCGAGATCACGGAGTTCCTGCACGAGCAGTGGGCCGGTGGCGGCGAGCCCGACGCCTGGGTCGAGACCGCGGAGGGGCCGACGGCGGGCCGCGCCGGTTACTGTCACCAGCGGGTCGCCGCCCTGCGTCGCCGCGGCCGCAGCAGCTGCGTCGTCGCGCCGGTCGTTCTGCACGGCCGGGCGTGGGGCGAGCTGTATGTCGCGCGCCCGATCGGTGTCCCCGTCTTCGACCGGGGCGACGCCGACTTCGCCACCGTCCTGGCCGCCGTGGTGGCCGCCGGGATCGCACAGACCGAGCGGCTGGAGGAGGCCAGGCGGCTGGCCTTCACCGACTCCCTGACCGGGCTCGCCAACCGTCGTGCCGTCGACATGCGCCTGGACGAGGCGATCGAACGGCACCGTCGGGAGGGTGTCGTCGTCAGCCTGGTCGTCTGCGACGTCAACGGGCTCAAGCGGGTCAACGACACCCGGGGGCACGCCGTAGGCGACCGGCTCCTGGAACGGTTCGGCTCCGTGCTGTCGCTGTGCGGGGCCATGCTCCCCGGCGCGCTCGCGGCCCGGCTCGGGGGCGACGAGTTCTGTCTGCTCGCGGTCGGGCCGCCCGCCGACGACGTGGTGAAGGTGGCCGACGAACTGTGCTGCCGGGCCGCGGAGTTGGAGCTGGGTGACGGTGTCGCCTGCGGGGTCGCCTCCACCCAGGACCCGGTCGGGCCGGTGCGCTCCGCCCGTCGGTTGTTCCGGCTCGCCGACGCCGCCCAGTACCAGGCCAAGGGGGTCCGCGCCGCCCGGGCGGTCGTTGCCGGGCGCGAGGGGGCCGACGACCCGGTGGTGCGCCTCGCCGACGCACCGACCGACGAGCACACCCCGGAGCGGCGCCGCTTCCGGGGCCGCCGGTGAGCAACGCCGCACCTCGGCAGCAACAGCGGTAAGGGCCACATCGCGCACCCACCCGTGACATCTTCGAATTCACTGCGTACGCTCCTGAATATGGATATGCACACTGTGGTGGTGGGGACGTCTGGTGTCACCGCGTCCGACGTCCTCGCCGTGGCGCGCGCCGGCGCCCGGGTCGAGCTCTCCGGCGAGGCGGTGGCCGCGCTCACCGCGGCCCGCGGGATCGTGGACGCGCTGGCGGCCAAGCCCGACCCGGTCTACGGCGTCTCCACCGGCTTCGGCGCCCTCGCGACCCGGCACATCGGCCAGGAACTGCGCACCCAGCTCCAGCGCAACATCGTCCGCTCGCACGCCGCCGGGATGGGGCCGCGGGTGGAGCGGGAGGTCGTACGGGCCCTGATGTTCCTGCGGCTGAAGACCGTCTGCTCGGGACGCACCGGCGTACGGCCCGAGGTGGCGCAGACCATGGCCGACGTCCTCAACGCCGGTATCACCCCGGTCGTGCACGAGTACGGCTCCCTCGGCTGCTCCGGCGACCTCGCCCCGCTGTCCCACTGCGCCCTGACGCTGATGGGGGAGGGGGAGGCCGAAGGACCCGACGGGACCGTACGCCCTGCCGGCGAACTCCTCGCCGCGCACGGCATCCAGCCCGTCGAGCTGCGCGAGAAGGAAGGCCTCGCCCTCCTCAACGGCACCGACGGCATGCTCGGCATGCTGCTGATGGCCCTCGCCGACCTGGACACCCTCTACAAGTCCGCCGACGTCACCGCGGCCCTGTCGCTGGAGGCCCTGCTCGGCACCGACCGGGTCCTCGCTCCCGAGCTGCACGCCATCCGCCCGCACCCCGGCCAGGCCGCCAGCGCCGCCAACATGCTGGCCGTACTGAAGGGTTCGGGCCTGACCGGCCATCACCAGGGCGACGCGCCCCGCGTCCAGGACGCCTACTCCGTGCGCTGTGCCCCGCAGGTGGCCGGCGCCGGACGGGACACGATCGCGCACGCCCGCCTGGTCGCCGAGCGCGAACTGGCGTCGGCCGTCGACAATCCCGTCGTACTCCCCGACGGGCGCGTCGAATCCAACGGCAACTTCCATGGCGCGCCCGTGGCTTACGTCCTCGACTTTCTCGCCGTCGCCGCCGCCGACCTCGCCTCCATCGCCGAGCGGCGCACCGACCGGCTGCTGGACAAGAACCGCAGCCACGGTCTGCCGCCGTTCCTCGCCGACGACGCCGGGGTGGACAGCGGGCTCATGATCGCCCAGTACACGCAGGCCGCGCTGGTGAGCGAGATGAAGCGGCTCGCCGTACCGGCGTCCGCGGACTCGATTCCGTCCTCCGCGATGCAGGAGGACCATGTCTCCATGGGCTGGTCGGCGGCGCGCAAGCTGCGTACGGCCGTGGACAACCTCACCCGGGTCGTCGCCATCGAGCTCTACGCTGCCACGCGCGCGATCGAACTGCGCGAGGGGCTGACCCCGGCGCCCGCGTCCCAGGCCGTCATCGACGCCGTACGGGCGGCGGGGGTCGAGGGTCCCGGTCCCGACCGGTTCCTGGCGCCCGACCTCGCGGCGGCGGACGCGTTCGTGCGGGACGGGCGGCTGCTGGCGGCGGTGGAGACGGTCACCGGACCGCTCCAGTAGGACGGTTGAAGGGCCCTGCCGTACCACCGGCAGGGCCCCGGAGATTACTTGAGCTTGGCGACCTGCGCCTCGACCACGGCCGCCGGGATCTCGGCCGCCTCGCCGGTACCGAGCGCGGCGAAGTTCACGGTGTAGAACGTGGCGATGGTGTTGCCCTTGCGCACCACCTCGGTGTGGAAGGTGGCCGTGCCCTCGCCGTCCATGTCGACGTCCTCGGCGAACGCCACCGACTCGTCACCCAGCCCGGAGCCCTGCACCGAGGCGACCTTGGTGACCTTCGAGTTCTCGCCCCCGGTGGTGAGTCCGTACCCGCCGGAGCAGGCCGAGACGCCGTCGGACACGGCCTTCATGGCCTTCTCGGCGCCGTCACCTTCGTACGAGGAGAGACCGACGAACGTCATGTTGACGTTGAAGGCGTCCGCGATGTCCTCCGGCTGCGCGGTGGCGGTCGACGCCTTGTCCTCCGCGACGGTGTTGCTGGCGTTCGCGTCCGTGTCACCCGGCGCGAGACCGGCGGTGGCCCAGGCGAGCGGGTCGCACTCCGCCTTGTCGGTCTTCACCTCGGTCTTGGACTTCGGGAGGGTGTCGTCGCCCGAGTCGACCTTGTAGCCCTTGACCTCGCCCTGAGCGAGCAGCAGCTTCTCCAACTCGGCCGCGCTGAGCGCCTTGGCGGCCTGAGCCTGCGAGGAGGACTCCGTGTCCTTGGAGTCGTCGGAACTGTCCGACTCCCCGCCACAACCGGTGATGAGGGCGAGCGACAGCACGCTCACGGCGACCGTGGCGCCTGTGCGCGCCCTCGATGATCTCTTCATGAGCGGACTATGAGGCTCAGGTCAAGGACACGTCAAGCCAGATTTTCCGAACCGTTTCAGAACCCAAGACGCTCTCGGCGCACCGAATACACCACGAAGCCGGCGCCCAGTGTCAGACAGAGCGTGCCGCCGACGACGTACGGGGTGCTGTCGAAGCTGCCGGTGTCGGCGAGCCGGGTGCCGTCGGTCTGAACGCCGGTCGTGTCGGTGGCCGTTGCCGCCGCTCTGGCCTGCGTCGTCTGTGTCACCGTGGGCTGCTCCTGCGCCGGGTCGTCCGCGGTCGCGTTCGCGGAGGGAACGAACCACAGGGCGCCGAGCAGGGTGCCCGCGGCGGTGGCGGTCAGCAACGGACGACGAGCGGATGACACGGAATATCGATCCCCTTGTGACGCTGGCGAATTGGCCGTGTGGGGCGATGTTAGTGAAAGGCGCGGGTCACGGGAAAGTCACGGGGGCCACGGGCCGTACTCTCCGAGCATGAGCACTCCAGAGACATCGCGTTTTGTACGGGTTCGCGTGGAACTCGTCCTTGAGGTCGACGACCACGACGCCGTGACGCAGGCGGCGCTGCGGCGGATTTCCGACGACGCGGACATGCCGGCCGAGGAACGGGCGCACGCGCAGAGCGCTGTGACGGAAGACACCGCGGAGGCCCTCGCGTACCTGGTGGACCCGTTCGACCTGGTCAGCGAGGTGCCGGGGGTCGAGCTCCAGCAGGCCTCCTGGAGCAGTGAGCAGGTCGACTACGACCCGGACTCGCCGGAATGGGACCTCGCCGAGGATGATGTCGACGACCAGGAAGACGGAGAGCGGGCCGGCTGAAGCGGCTTGGGGAAATCGTGACCCCGGGCGGCAACCGCCGCCCGGGGTTTCCTCGTCTCAAGGGGCGCACAGACCGACACCTGCACCACCCGCTCATCGAAAACGTGGTGTGCCCCACACAAGCAAGGCATGTGGAACGGGACGAACCGGTCGTAGCGTTGAAAGTTCTTAACGGGGACTCTCGGGGTTTTCGGGGAATCGGCAACGATGGAGAAGCGTGTGATAACGGACAGTAAGCGGCGCAAGGGCCTGAAGGCCGCGTCCGCACTGCTCGGCAGTGTGCTGGTGCTCTCGGCGTGTTCCGGCGGCAACGAGGCCGCCGGAAGCGACAGCGGCAACGACACCTCGCAGGCCAAGGTCGACGAGGCAGCGGCCCAGAAGAGCTCCCAGGCCCAGATCAGGATCACGCCGAAGGACGGCTCCGCCAACGCCTCCATCAACAACTCCGCCGCCGTCACCGTGAGCAAGGGCACACTCACCGAGGTGACGATGACCACGTCCGACGGCACCGCCGTCGCGGGCGAGATATCCGCCGACAAGAAGAGCTGGAAGCCCACCGTCCAGCTGGAGCGCTCCACCACGTACAAGGTCGCGGCGACCGCGCAGGACTCCGAGGGCCGGGAGGCCCACGAGAACGCCTCCTTCACCACGGTCTCGCCGGACAACAGCTTCATAGGCACCTTCACGCCGGACGACGGCGCCACCGTCGGTGTGGGCATGCCCGTGTCGATCAACTTCGACAAGGCGATCACCAACAAGGTGGACGTCCAGAAGGGCATCACCGTCTCCACCAGCAGCGGCCAGGAGGTCGTCGGCCACTGGTTCAACGCCAACCGGCTCGACTTCCGGCCCGAGGACTACTGGAAGGAAGGCTCCACCGTCACGCTGAAGCTGGCGCTCGACGGCGTCGAGGGCGCCGAGGGTGTCTACGGCGTCCAGCAGAAGACGGTCACCTTCACCATCGGCCGCAACCAGGTCTCCTACGTCGACGCGAAGACCAAGCAGATGAAGGTCACTCAGGACGGCAAGGTCGTCAAGACCATCCCGATCTCCGCCGGCTCGCCCGAGAACAAGACGTACGAGGGCCAGATGGTGATCTCCGAGAAGTTCAAGGAGACCCGGATGAACGGCGCGACGGTCGGCTTCACCGACGACGACGGCAAGGGCGAGTACGACATCAAGGACGTCCCGCACGCCATGCGCCTGTCCACGTCCGGCACCTTCATCCACGGCAACTACTGGGGCGCCGACTCCGTCTTCGGCAACGTCAACACCAGCCACGGGTGTGTCGGCCTGAACGACACCAAGGGTGCCAACGACCCGAAGACCGAGGGCGCCTGGTTCTACAACAACTCGATCGTCGGTGACGTCGTGGTCGTCCAGAACACCGGCGACAAGACGATCGCGCCGGACAACGGCCTGAACGGCTGGAACATGGACTGGGCACAGTGGAAGGCGGGCTCCGCCATCTGACGCTCCCTCTGATTCTGTGCGAATGCCGCCTCTTGGAGGCGGCATTCGTGTTTTCACAGGCTTACGGGCCCGTTCCGAGGATCGGACACACCCTTCTCATCCTTCTCTTATGCCGGCCTTATGCCGCCATCACGGTGCGTCCCTAGCTTGCAGCGCATGTTCTTCACCTACCTGAGGCGCGAACTGCGCCGCCGCAGAAAGGCGGCCCTCGTCGTCGCCTCCGGGCTGGCGCTCGGTATCGCGCTGGTCATCGTGGTCAGCTCCGTGTCCTCCGGCATGGGCAAGGCCCAGGACAAGGTCCTGCAGTCCCTGTACGGGCTCGGCACCGACATGACCGTCACCAAGGCGGCCGCCGCCCAGGAGGAGGGCCAGGCGCAGCGGCCCCGCTTCCGGTTCGACGCGCAGGACAGCGACTCCGACGAGGAGCAGAGCAGCGACCGGGTCATGGTCCAGGGCTTCGAGACGCTGTCGAGCTCCACCGTGAGCAAGGTCGGCGCGCAGGACGGCGTGTCGGACGCCGTCGGCGGACTGAGCCTGCAGGTCATCAAGGTCAGCGGCCAGTTCACCCGCGGTCAGTTCCAGCAGGACGGCGGCGGCGAGCAGCCGGGCGGCGCCCCCGGCGGCGGCACCGGGCAGCCCGAGGGCCGCGTCCAGGGCGGCGGCGCCGACTTCGACGTCAACAACTACTCCGTCTACGGCACCGACGTCACCAAGCCCGAGCTCGGCCCGCTGACCTCCTCGAAGATCACCAGCGGCCGTACCTTCAAGGCGTCCGAGACCAACGCCGAGGTGGTCGTCGCCGACGCCTCCTACGCCAAGGAGAAGAAGCTCGCCCTCGGCGACACCGTCACCATCAAGGGCGTCAAGTACGAGGTCATCGGCATCGCCACGCCGGAGAGCGGGGACGCGGCGGCCAACCTCTACATCCCGCTGAAGCAGGCGCAGACGCTCAGCGACTCGGCGGACAAGGTCACCACGATCTACGTCAAGGCGACCGACTCGCAGCGGATCGACGCCGTCAAGTCGGCGATCCAGAAGAACATCTCCGGTACGACCGTGACGACCTCCGCGGACCTTGCGGAGACCGTGTCCGGCTCGCTGTCCACCGCGTCCGATCTCGCCACGAGCGTGGGCAAATGGCTGTCGGTCGTGGTGCTTGCGGCGGCGTTCCTGGTGGCCGGGCTGCTGACGTCGTCGGCGGTGTCCCGGCGGGTGCGGGAGTTCGGCACGCTGAAGGCGCTGGGCTGGCGGTCGGGGCGGGTGACCCGGCAGGTGGTCGGGGAGGCCGTCGTCAACGGGCTGGTGGGCGGTGCGCTCGGTATCGGGCTCGGGCTGGCGGGGGCGTATGCCGTGACCGCGGTCAGTCCTACGTTGCAGGCGGAACTCGGCGGTGGGAGTGGGGGCATGGCTGGGCCGGGCGGTGGCTTCGGGGGTGGGCCTGCGCGCGCGGCTGCGGCCCGGACGCTCGACGTTGCGCTCACTGCGCCGGTCAGTGTCACGACGATTGCGCTTGCGGTGGGGCTTGCGGTTACGGGTGGGCTTGTCGCCGGAGCGTTCGGGGGGTGGCGGGCGTCGCGGTTGCGGCCGGCGGATGCGTTGCGGCGGGTTGAGTAGCCGCCGCCGATTGCGGCGGGGTGGGGGTGGGTCGCGCATCCCGGCGTCACGGGGTGTCGCTGCGCCCACCCTCCCCCACTCTCGGCTTCGCTCGAGCGGGGGGACCCCCAGCGCCCCAGGCGGCACGACTGCCCGCGGATTGACGAACAACCACCCTCTACGTCCAGGAGTTGCCCCCATGTACGAACTAAGAGCTGTCACCAAGCGCTACACCCGTGGAAAGGAGACCGTCCACGCTCTCGACGGGATCGATCTGACCATCGCCGACGGGGATCGGCTGGTTATTCAAGGGCCCACCGGTGGTGGGAAGTCCACGTTGTTGCAGATGCTCGGTGGGCTGGACCGGCCCAGCTCCGGGGAGGTCGTGCTCGACGGGGTCGATCTGGCGCGGCTGTCCGAGGCCAGGCTCACCACCGTGCGCAGCGAGAACATCGGGTTCGTCTTCCAGAGCTTCAACCTCATCCCGACGCTCACCGCTCAGGAGAACGTCGAAACCGCCCTCGTGCCCCTCGGTGTGAAGGGGAAGGAGCGGCGCGAACGGGCCGCCGAGGCGCTGACGTCGGTCGGACTCGGTGAGCGGCTCGGGCATCTGCCCGGTGAGATGTCCGGCGGTCAGCAGCAGCGCGTGGCGATCGCCCGTGCGCTGGTGAAGCAGCCGAAGGTGCTGCTCGCCGACGAACCCACGGGAAACCTCGACGAGTCGATGCGCGACGAGATCATGGACGTACTGGAGCGCATGTGGAAGGAGCTCGGGCTGACGTTCATCATGGTCACCCACGACTCCTCGATCGCGAAGAAGGCCCCGCGGCTGGCGACGATCCGCAAGGGCAGGATCAGCGTGAAAGAGAACCCGGTGCCGGAGAACGCCTGACGGACACCGAATTCGCTGACTCCTGACGAACTTTCGCGATGGTCAAGTCGTAACTGAACGTTCTATTGAGGTGTCTGATCACCCCCCGGCATACTGCGTGTCTCCGGGGGGTGCACGCGCAGGTGTGCGAAACGGCCCCCGGCCGGGTGAACGGGGAATTCGCCCGGTTCCTCAACTCCAGGGGGAGTTTTGCTCAGACAAGTGAAGAGAGCCGGTGCCGCCGCGGTCGCCACCGCGGCCGCCGTCGCCCTCGCCGCGGGACTGACCAGCCCGGCGTCGGCGAAGCCGGAGCAGCGCGCGACCGGCGCTGCGAAGCTCACGTCCCACCACCGCATCACCCTGATCACCGGTGACCGGGTCAGCGTGGACGCCAAGGGCCGGGTCGTAGGCCTGGAACGGGCCGAAGGGCGTGAGCACATACCCGTACAGATCCGCAAGGCCGAGGGACACACCCTCGTCATACCCGCGGACGCGGCCCGTCTGGTCGCCACCGGCAAGCTGGACCAGCGGCTGTTCGACATCACCGAGTTGAACAAATCCACGACCCGCAAGGCCCAGAAGAACGGCCTGAAGGTCATCGTCGGCTACAAGGGCGCCGCCACCGCCGCGAAGGCCGACGTCCGCGACGCCGGCACCCTCCGCCAGAGCCTCGAGTCCCTCAACGCGGACGCCGTGCAGACCGCGCACAAGGACGCGCCCGAGCTGTGGGACGCCGTCACCAACGGCGACAGGACCGTCTCCGGCATCGCGCACATCTGGCTCGACGGCGTCCGCAAGGTCACCCTCGACACATCCGTGCCGCAGATCGGCGCCCCCAAGGCATGGGCCGCCGGCTACGACGGCAAGGGCGTGAAGATCGCCGTACTGGACACCGGCGTGGACGCCACCCACCCGGACCTGAAGTCCCAGGTGACCGCGTCCAAGAACTTCACCACCGCCGCCGACGCGAGCGACAAGTACGGCCACGGCACGCATGTCGCGTCCATCGCGGCCGGCACCGGCGCCAAGTCGGGAGGCAAGTTCAAGGGCGTCGCGCCCGGAGCCGAGATCCTCAACGGCAAGGTCCTCGACGACAACGGCTTCGGCGACGACTCCGGCATCCTCGCCGGCATGGAGTGGGCGGCCGAGCAGGGCGCCGACGTCGTCAACCTCAGCCTCGGCGGCATGGACACACCGGATGTCGACCCGCTGGAGGCGGCCGTCAACCGGCTCTCCGCCGACAAGGGCATCCTCTTCGCCATCGCGGCCGGCAACTCCGGCCCGGAGACGGTCGGTTCGCCCGGCTCGGCCGACGCCGCGCTCACCGTCGGTGCCGTGAACGACCAGGACAAGCTGGCCGACTTCTCCAGCACCGGCCCGCGCGTCGGCGACGGCGCCATCAAGCCGGACGTCACCGCGCCCGGCGTGGACATCACCGCGGCCTCCGCCAAGGGCAGCGTCATCGAGCAGGAGGTCGGCGAGAACCCGGCCGGGTACCTGACCATTTCGGGTACGTCGATGGCGACCCCGCATGTCGCGGGCGCCGCCGCGATCCTCAAGCAGCAGCACCCGGACTGGACGTACGCCGAGATCAAGGGCGCGCTGACCGGTTCCACCAAGGGCGGCGCCTACACGCCGTTCCAGCAGGGCTCCGGCCGGATCCAGGTCGACAAGGCCGTCAAGCAGACGGTGATCGCCGACCCGGTCTCGGTGAGCTTTGGCGTCCAGCAGTGGCCGCACACCGACGACACCCCGGTCACCAAGCAGCTGACGTACCGTAACCTCGGCACGAGCGACGTCACGCTGGACCTGAAGGCGACCGCCACCAACCCCAAGGGTGAGGCCGCCCCGGCCGGCTTCTTCAAGCTCGGCGCGACCAAGGTGACCGTCCCGGCGGGCGGCAAGGCCTCCGTCGACCTGACCGTCGACACCAAGCTGGGCGGCACCCTCGACGGCTCCTACTCCGCGTACGTCACCGCGACGGGCGGCGGGCAGAGCGTCCGCACGGCCGCCGCCGTGCAGCGTGAGGTGGAGTCGTACGACGTCACCGTCAAGCACATCGGCCGGGACGGGCAGCCGACCGACGACTACAACACCGCGCTGATGGGCTACTCGGGCCTCGGCAACGGCCGCGGCTACCAGGTACCGCTCGCCGCGTCCGGCACCACGACCCTGCGCATCCCCAAGGGCACGTACCTGCTGGACGCCTGGATCGCCAAGGACTTCGTGAACCTGGAGGGCGGCCTCGACTGGCTGGTCCAGCCCCGGCTGACCGTCACCAAGAACACCTCGGTGACGATCGACGCCCGCAAGACCAAGGCGGCGGACATCACCGTGCCGGACGCGAGCGCCAAGCCCGTCTCCGCGTCGATCAGCTACATGCTCGACGCCGCGGGCATCGGTTTCGGCTTCGGCGCCGGCTCGTTCGCCGATCTGCGCATGGGCCACCTGGGCGGGGAGATCACGAGCGGCCTCACCCAGACCTGGGGCGGCCAGTGGACGAAGGGCGCCGACGCCGAGTACGACGTGGCCACCTCCGCCAAGGTCAGGAAGCTCCAGGGCGACAAGGTCCGCCACTTCAAGCAGAGCGAACTCGCCACCGTGAAGAACAACCTCGGTGCCGCCACACCCGGCAAGACCGGCGCGCTCATGACCGTGGGTCTCTTCCCGGACGACGTCGTCTTCGGCAGCCCCGTGGAGCAGAAGCTGCCCGGCGCGCGCACGCTGTACCTGTCGACGGTCGACGCCATCGAGTGGACCTTCGACTTCGAGCAGTACGGCGGCAAGGACGCGGACGGCAACCCGATCACGGAGGCGTACTACTCGCTCGGCGACCCGCAGCTGTTCCAGGCGGGCACGTCGTACTCGAAGACCTTCAACAAGGCGGTCTTCGGCCCGCGTCTGAACGCCGACTTCGGTCTGTTCCGTGAGGGCAACGACATCTACGGCTACGTGCCGCTGTTCGCCGACGGCTCCCGGCACGCGGGCTCGTCGCTGTTCACCTCGGTGAACACGACCCTGTACCGCAACGGCACCAAGGTCGGCACGCACGACGACCCGCTCTTCGGTGAGAAGGCGTTCACGGTCCCGGCCGGCGACGCCGAGTACCGGCTGACCACCTCGGTCAAGCGCAGCGTCAAGGTCGCGGCCGCGTCCACGCGGATCGACGCGAGCTGGACGTTCCGCTCGAAGAAGCCGGCCACCGACGTGGCCCAGCTCCCGGCGTCCACCGTCCGCTTCAACGCCACGACCGACCTGGCCAGCAAGGTCACGGCCGGCCGCACAGCCACCGTCCCGGTCACCGTCGAGGGCTCCGCCAAGGGCAGCAACCTCAAGGCGCTGGGCGTGTGGGTGTCGTACGACTACGGCCAGACCTGGAAGAAGGTCACCGTGAAGAACGGCAAGATCACCTTCAAGAACCCGGAGAAGGGCAAGGCGATCTCCTTCCACGCAAAGATCACCGACAAGCAGAACAACAAGTCGACGATCTCGATCTACAACGCGTACTACGGCAAGTGAGCCGTTAGCGAAAGCCCGCCGGAAGCGCAGCTTCCGGCGGGCTTTCCGCGTTTCCGTTGAGGACGAGGCTGTTCGGGCCCGCTGCCTAACCCGCCGACGGCGCAGAAGCCGCCCCGCCCGCCCGCGTCGCATCCGCACCCCAACTCGCCAGCAGGCGCAGCGCCTCCGCCGAGGGCGAGCCCGGCTCCGCGTGGTAGGTGACCAGCGACTGCTCGACGTCGTCGACCATGCGGAACGTCTCGAAGGACAGCGTCAGCTCACCGACCAGCGGATGCCTCAGGCGCTTGACGCCGTGGCTCTTCTCCTTGACGTCGTGCCTGGCCCACAACCGCCGGAACTCCTCGCTCTTGAGGGACAGTTCGCCGACCAGGGCGGACAGCCGCGGGTCGTCCGGATGGCAGCCGGCGTCCATACGCAGAAAGCTGACCATGTCGGACTGCTTCTGGTCCCACTCCACGAACAGCTCGCGGTACGCCGGGTTCAGAAACACCAGCCGCGCCCAGTTCCGCTCCTGCGGCGGCAGCTCCGACCAGTCGCCGAAGAGCGCCGCGGCCATCCGGTTCCAGGCCAGGATGTCCGAGCGGCGCCCCACGATGTACGCCGGGACACCGTCGATCGAGTCCAGCAGCTGCCGCAGCGCGACCCGCACCTGCTGGGCCCGCGCGGCCGGCTTCTTCTTGTGCTGCTTCGGCTTCGCCAGGTGCGTGAGGTGCGCGTGCTCGGCATCGGTCAGGCGCAGGGCGCGCGCGATGGAGCCGAGCACCTCCGCCGAGACGTTCTGCCCGTTGCCCTGCTCCAAGCGCGTGTAATACGCCACGGACACTCCGGCGAGCTGTGCCAGCTCCTCGCGGCGCAGTCCCGGCACCCGGCGGTGCCGCCCGAAGTCGGGCAGCCCCACGTCCTCCGGCTTCAGCCGGGCACGCCGGGTGCGCAGAAACTCGCTGAGCTCGGCGCGCCGGTCCAGGCCCGTGCCGGGCTCGTGTGCGGGGTCGGGCTGTGCGTCCATGCCTCCAGTATTCACGGTCGTACGCACAGGAGCCTGACCCCGCCAGTGGTAGGAACAGCAAACGTACGCAAAGCCGTGGCCTGGGTGAATACGGAAAACGGCGGCACGCTGGATCCCGTGCCCGGTCGGAAGGCAGCCGGGCACGGAATCCCCTTAGGAGAACCCCGGCATGACCACTGTTGCTGCGTACGCCGCACCCGCCGCCAAGGCTCCGCTGGAGCGCACCACCATCGAGCGCCGGCCGGTCGGCGAGTTCGACGTCCTGATCGACATCAAGTTCGCCGGCATCTGTCACTCCGACATCCACCAGGCCCAGGAGGGCTGGGGCGAGGCGATCTTCCCGATGGTCCCCGGCCACGAGATCGCCGGCGTCGTCGCCGAGGTCGGCTCCGGCGTCACCGAGTTCGCCGTCGGCGACCGCGTGGGCGTCGGCTGCATGGTCGACTCCTGCCGCGAGTGCGACAACTGCAAGGCCGGCCTGGAGCAGTACTGCACCGGCGGCGGCATGATCGGCACGTACAACGCCCTCGACAAGAACGGCGAGCCCACCTACGGCGGCTACTCGCAGAAGATCGTCGTCGACGAGAACTACGTCGTCCGCATCCCCGACGGCCTGTCCCTCGACGTCGCCGCGCCGCTGCTGTGCGCCGGCATCACCACGTACTCCCCGCTGAAGCACTGGAACGCCGGCCCCGGCAAGAAGGTCGCGATCGTCGGCATGGGCGGTCTGGGCCACATGGCCGTCAAGATCGCGCACGCGCTCGGCGCGGAGGTGACCGTGCTGTCCCAGTCCCTGCGCAAGAAGGACGACGGCCTGAAGCTGGGCGCCGACCACTACTACGCCACCAGCGACCCGAAGACCTTCCGGGAGCTCGCGGGCTCGTTCGACATCATCCTGTCGACGGTGTCGGCGCCGCTGGACCTCGACGGGTACCTGTCCCTGCTGAAGACGGACGGCGCCTTCGTGAACGTGGGCGCGCCCGAGGAGCCCGTCTCGCTCAACCTGTTCTCGGTGATCATGGGCCGCAAGAGCCTTGCCGGCTCCGGTATCGGCGGCATCCAGGAGACCCAGGAGATGCTCGACTTCTGCGCCGAGCACGGCTTCGGCGCCGAGATCGAACTGATCCGCGCCGACCAGATCAACGAGGCGTACGAGCGGGTACAGGCGAGCGACGTCCGGTACCGGTTCGTGATCGACACCGCGACGATCTGATCGTTCACCTTGCCGGTCGGCGGCCCAGCAGCCACAACAGCTACGGGCCGCCGACCAGCCGACCGCGCCACCTGCGGCGCGGTCGGGGCGAGCCACAGCTGTCGTCTGTGTGTCCGTGCCGACAGGCCCTAGCGTGGGAAGTGACTGCCTTTGCGCCCTGAACGCAGGAGGAGGCGCCCCATGACGATCCAGCTGAACCACACCATCGTCGCCGCCCACGACAAGGAGGCGTCGGCCCGCTTCCTCGCCGACATGCTCGGCCTCGAGGCGAGCCCGCCGTTCGGCCCCTTCGCCCCCGTCGAGATACCGAACGGCGTGACCCTCGACTACATGGACACCCCCGGCGACATAACCCCCCAGCACTACGCCTTCCTGGTCTCGGAGTCCGAGTTCGACACGATCTTCGCCCGCATCCGACGCGCAGGCCTGACGTACTGGGCGGACCCGGCCCACTCCCGCCCCGGCGAGATCAACCACAACGACGGCGGCCGAGGCACCTACTTCGACGACCCGAACGGCCACAACCTGGAGATC
>NZ_JBQQCE010000205.1:0-16251 GCF_052245645.1 Streptomyces sp. KR55
GACCTTGTCCGCCAGCTCAACGCGCTTGGCCACGATGTCACTCTCGCCCCCGCAAGCTGACCGCCATCTCAAGCTCTGGCCAACGAACGCGTCAGCATGCCCGTGACCTGGGGAATTTTCCATTCAGGTGATGGCATGACGAGTCGCGGAAGCATCAGCGATTTGCTCCCGGTGTCCACGGTCACTTAATTCCCCAGGTGGTGGCCGTAGCAGCAGTCGGGCCCCCGCTCATGACGCGGAGCCCGACGGATCAGTCCTGCCAGTCCAGCTGCGGCTCGGGGATTCCGATGGAGTGCGCGTAATCCTGGGCCTGCCGACGGCCTTCCGCTTGGCTGCGCGGATAACGGAAGACCTTGTCGGCG
The DNA here is from genome assembly GCF_052245645.1 of Streptomyces sp. KR55. Classification (NCBI taxonomy): domain Bacteria; kingdom Bacillati; phylum Actinomycetota; class Actinomycetes; order Kitasatosporales; family Streptomycetaceae; genus Streptomyces; species Streptomyces sp. KR55. The sequence continues at coordinate 363 of NZ_JBQQCE010000205.1, forward strand.
AAGACCACGAACGCTTCCGTGGCTGTGTTGTAGTTGACATACCAACCTCCGGTCGGGGCCAGACAGGCGGCCAGCTGCTCAGCCAGACGCTCGGCGTCTGTCTCCTCGGCAGCGAAGTCCAGGAGAGTCCACTGCTGCGGCTGCTCGGCCGCAGCGCTGTTCACCTCCACTCTCGCGATCTTGGTCACGTGCAGCGGGACTCCGGCCAACTCGGCCCCGACCCGCAGACTTTCCGCGATCAGCACGCCTTCAAGCACCCGGTCCTCCTTGATCTCGACGCGGTGAGAGTAGCGAGGATCTGTGACAGCAGTGACCGTCGCGCGCTAGCCGTTCGTGGTCTCGTAGGCCACGGCCTCGGTCCAGCGTCCGCGGCCGTCCAGCACTTTTTCGAGAAGTGGTAAGCGGTCGACGGAGGCGAAGCTGCAGAGGACCGTGTTGTCCGGGAACCAGCAGATTCTCATGGCTGAAAGACCAGGTCTCCCTCTTCCGCCTTGCCGTTTGTCGGTTCCGGAACCTCGGGCTGCGTCGGGTCGAGGATGTCGTGCAGCTCGTCCACGTCCCTTCGCAAGAGGGCTGCGAGGGGCCGGAGGGTCGTCTCCCCGTCGGCGTAGCACCTGTACAGAGCCGATACGACGCGCACGGGGAATCGCCCGGCGGCGGCCCAGGCGAGCTGCCGCTGGAAGGCGTCTGTCGCTCCGGCGAGCAGGTGGCAGATCTGTGTGGTGAGGCCGCGGTAGTGCTGTGCCGACTGCGCCTCGATTAGGCGGAGTTGGCTCAGACGTGCGGCCAGGGCACTTGGCGAAACCTTGAAACCGACGACGAGCGCGGAGAATGCGTCGTCGCTGAGTTTGCCGTGGCTGTCGGCCAACTGCTCGAAGTGGTGCCTGACTTCCGGCTCAGGCATCAGCAGATTCGAAGCGAATACGTTGGCCCGCACCTCGGTCAGGTCCTTCTGGCGCCCTGGCGCGACATCGGACTCGACCACGGCTTCCTGAGCGTCCTGGGCCAGGATGTGGCCGAGTTCGTGTGCCAAGGTGAATCGCTGCCGGGTCCAGATCTCGGTGGGCTTGACGAGGATGAGACGGAACGTGTCGGTGTGCCAGGCAAGTCCGTCCACGCCGTCGGGTAGTTGGGTGACCGCGACGTCCACGCCAAAGGTCTCGGCGCACTTTGTGATCAGGGTGTCGGTTTCAAGATCGGCTACGGTCCAGGAGGCATCCGCCACCATGAGGGCAGCGGCGGCTTCCCGAGCCAGCCGCTCCCCCTGATCGATGTAACGCGTGAGGTCCGTACGCACGGTGGGCAGCATGGGCAGCTTCGGGAGTCGTCCCAGCAGCTGCAGCACCTCGTACACCTCGGTGAACCGGTTCGCGACGTCACCCACGTGCTCCCGCCCGGGGACCGTCGCGTCCGTCGTCCGCGCGGCCAATGAGGGACGCGACGACTCACGCCCCGTGAGCAGCCAGTCCACCGTCCTGCCGCCCGCCTCGGCGATCAACGCGGGATCGAGCGAGGTGAAGCGGCGCACGCCCTTGAGCGATTTGGACAGCTTGTCGGGCGTGAGCCCCACCTTCTCGGCGAACGCAGCCTGGCTCATTGAGGCTGCTCCCATAACCCTGCGCACGCGGTCGATCACAGTCTCATCCATGCACTCAGAGCAACCGAGGATTGCGAAAAGCGCAACGCCTTGGCCAAGGAGTTGGGCCTCATATCGGTTTACGCACGCGGGCTCGTCGTGGCGCACCTCGGCATATCGAACTCGGCCCAGACGCACTTGCCCGGGGCGGCCTCGCGGGGGGCCACGCCCCAACGGTCCGCGAGCCGCGCCACCAGCAGCATGCCGCGCCCGGACTCAGCGTCGGAGGCCGGCGGACTGGGCTCGGCTGGGTCCGGGACGCGCTCGCCGCGGGGGTCGGCGACCTCGAGACGGAGGACGTACGGCGTTCCGGTCAGCCGGAGGTGGAAGTCGCGGCCGGGGACGTGCCCGTGACGGACGGCGTTGGCGGCGAGTTCGGCGGCGATGAGGGTGACGGTCTCGTTCGTGACGGAGTCGTACGGGTGACCCCAGTCGGCGAGCCGGTGCGCGACGAGTCTGCGGGCGAGTCGTGCGCCGCGCGGGGTGGATGTGAAGCACATCACGAACTCCCGTGGGGGCAGGACGTTTTGTGGCAGGTGCCCGTCGGAGTGAGTTGCCTGATTCATGTCGCATACGGTCTCGTTGTGTGCGTAGCGTTGACCAGGCATAACGCTGTGACACGGAAGGGCTGTACGCGGTGCGGTCGGCGTTGTACGCGGCTTGGGCGTGACCGGTTCCGGGCGGGGGCGTTGGCGCGGGCGAGCAGGGTTTGCGGCGACGGGGTGAGAGGTGGCGGGGCATTGGAGGAGCGACAGGGCGAGGCCGTCACGGATGCGGATGCAGGGGCGCTGCCCGACGCCGAGTTCGGGGTGGCGATCCTGCAAGTGTTCGGGCAGCAGTTGAAGTTGTGCCGGTTACGGGCGGGGATGGACCGGGTGCGCTTCGGATCGCTGACGGGGTATTCGGCGTCGACCATCGCTTCCTTCGAGCAGGCGCGACGGATTCCGCCGCCGAAGTTCATCGACCAGGCGGACGAAGTCCTCAACGCTGGTGGGGTGTTGAAGGCGGGGAAGGAGGCTGTGGCGCAGGCACAGTTTCCGGCGTTCTTCCGAGATGCGGCGCGGTTGGAGGCGCAGGCGGTTGCCCTTCACGTGTACGCCACGAAGGCTGTTCCAGGGCTGCTTCAAACCGGAGAGTACGCCCGAGCGGTTTTCACCATCTGGCGGCCTCTGCTCGACGAGGAGACCGTCGAGCAGCGGGTCAGCGCGCGTCTGGCCCGCCAGGAGATCTTCTCCCGCAGACCGATGCCCACGATCAGCTTCGTCATCGAGGAGCACGTGCTGCGCCGCCCTCTGGGTGGGCGCGCCGTGATGCGAGGGCAGTTGGAGCAAATCATGCTGCACGGGCACCGACGCAACGTCGAGATCCAGGTGATGCCGATCGAGCGTGAAGAGCACGCCGCACTTGAGGGGCCTTTCACCTTGATCGAGACACGGGAAGGACGGAGGATCGCGTATGTGGAGGCGTACAAGGACAGCCGCCTCTACACCGATCGGATGTCGGTCCGGGAGATCGAGGAGCAGTACGGAATCCTCCGGGCCCAAGCGCTCACTCCGCGCGAATCGTTGGCCTTCGTCGAGAAGTTGCTGGGAGAAGGATGAACGTCGAACAGACAGGGCCGGTCGTAGTCGAGACCGCCTGGCTCAGGAGCAGTTACAGCACTGGCTCGGGTGGCGAGTGTGTGGAGGTTACGGCCAGTTCCGGCACCGTGCATATCCGCGACTCGAAGGACAGGACGCTGCCGGTCCTGTCCGTTTCCTCTGGGGAGTGGACGGCCTTCATACGGTTCACCGCGCAGAACTGACCTGAATAATCTGGAGACGTGTGACTCACCGGGAACCTTCCGGCGAGCCACACGCCTTCGGGCGTCATCCCGCACACCTTCTATTTCACTGCGGCGGGAGTCGCTGAAGCCGGGAGCGAGTTTCAACCACTCTACGAGTGGCTGTGACCAACAGACTCGATACACGCTAGGCCCGCCTGACCGCTTCCTACCCGGAGACTTGGGGCAGGGCTACGTCAGGCGCTTCGGCTACGCACGCCCGCAGATGCAAGCACCACCGTCGGCACTGACACCAGCACCGCCCAGCCCAGGCGGCGCGACTGGTAGGTGGCGCACATCTCCTCCACTCCGTCCTCCATCGACCCATGCGCGGGGCTCCAGTCGTTGCCGAGGACGGAGTGGCACTCGGATTGGGGATAAGCCGAGCTGATGTCCGGCGCGCTGGTCAGCAACCATAGGATCACGCCGAAGCCGACGCACGCCAAAAGCCACATGATTGTTCTGATCATGCCGTGACTATACGAATACTCACCTTGCCTCTTGGTCGACAGCTCCGGCAAAGCGACCTACGTCGGGTACGACAAGCTCTCCGAACAGGAGAAGTACGCCCTCCATCACGACCCTGACTACCCCCAACTGCTGGCCGACGCCCGCGAGAAGGCACAGGGCTGGACCGACGACATCGCCAAGGCAGTCAAGGCCGTCGACGAGGCCGACCAAAGCGTGAAGCGGGCGCTGGCCCGCGCGACGAGCGATGTTTCGACGGACGGTATCGGGATCGACGGGTTCAACGCCTCGGCTGTGGGTGACCTGGCGAAGGCCGGTAAGCCGGCTCCCAAGGCCACCACGAAGACCGACGGGTGGGTCTCTGAAGGTGAGAGCGAGGCCTCCGGCCCCGGCGTCGGGACATCGGTCACCGGGCCCAACACCGGAGCCGGCAAGCTGGGCGAGGCCGAGGCGCATGCTGACCTCGGCCGCGCCAGCGCGGAGGGCTCGCTCACCAACGGGCCGATGAAGCTCGCCGGGGAGGCCGAAGCCTACGCGGGCGCCAAGGTCTCCGCGTCCGGCGGCATCACCAACGAGTGCATCCAGGGTGAGGCCGGCGCCTTCGCGGGCGGCGAAGCCTCGGCCAAGGGGCGCGCCGACCTCGGCCCCGTCGGGGTGTACGGGCGTGCGGAGAGTATGGCGGGCGCCGAGGCCAGTGCCAATGCGGGGGCCGGCCTCGATGGTGTGCAGTTGGGTGGTGAGGCGTTCGCGGGTGCGAAGGATCGAAGTCACCAGCCACCGCGAGATCGGCTCAGCGGATGCGCCCGGCTTCACGCAGACGCTGGCCATCTCGGCCGTCGTCGGCGGCGTGGCCCGCGACCTCATCCAGTCCCAGGTGTACCTATCCATGCTGGACATCGCCGATCCGCGCAAGCGCGCGGTGATCCGCCTGGTCCTGACGACAACCGCGTCCCAATACCCCTACGTCCTGGGCGACTTCCAGGATTTCGTGCGCACTGTCCGCCCGGACACCAACGCGGCTTCGTAACGCGTTCCGCGCAAACGGCAAATCTTGCAGCTGCAACCCGACTCGACATAGGTTGACCTCATGGGCCTCTTCGACAAGCTGACCGGAACCAAGCACCCCGACGACGGTGTCGCGCCGCGCTTGGCCGAGGAGGTACGGGCAGCCCTGCTCGGCGTCAACCGACCCGATGTCCCGTACATCATCCGCAACGGCGCCGCGGAGGGCGCCGACCTGATGGCGGAGTGGCGGATGGCGGAGCCCGCCTGGCAGGCCATCTTCGTCCAGTCCCAACTGACTCGCGCCGTCCGGATCCGGATGCGCCTAGTCCCGGAGAACCATGAGGTGCGCGCCCTCGAGGAATCGTGGGAGGTCACCCGGGTCGGGAATCCGCCGAGGCTCAAGATTTCAGGGGCGTACTCGCGTGGGCCCGACAGGACCGTCTCCCGCCACTACACGATCGAACGCGGGGAGAACGGCGGCCTCGAAGCGACGGAGACTTTCCGCTTCAACGGTGCGGACCTGCGTAACCCCCTGCAGGACGCCGTCCTCAAGTCGGGCTGGACCTGGCGCAGCGTGATCTTCGGCAAGCTGTGAGGCCGACGGGACCCCGACTCGCCGCCGCCTTGGCGCTCGGCTTCCCCAACCGTCTGCCCGGAGTCACGGAGTCGTAGGCGCCAAGCAGCCATGTGCCTTCGAAGAGCGTTCGGCGAAGGTTCGGAGGACGGTTCTCGCGTACTCACGCTCCGCTTCCGTTGCCCGTTGTCCGTCAGTGTCCCGTGTGCGGGACACGATGAAGACCGCCCGCTCCGCGTCGGCCGGGCACGCGGCGGACCCCCAGTAGGATCCGTCTCCCGGAAGTCGCCCCTTGGGTGCGTCGGCGGGTGTGGGGTCCGAGGTGTACCGGAGCTCTTCCTTATAGCCGGCCTTCAGTTGAGCCGCGTACGCGCCGAAGTAAGCCACCAGGGAGTAGCGGTGGTTGCCCACGCCGTCGTCACCCAGGCGGCATTTCTCGAGGGGGGCTCTGTCGCGGGCGGTCTCCCAGGCCGTCGTGACGCCGGAGGTCGGGCGAATGCCTAGGCATGTGCCGGAAGCGCCTGACAGGGGCTCGAACTCCTCTTCCGTCACCGGGAGTCCGACCGTGCGGACCCGGCGCTGGCCCAGGTGGGTCACGCAGCCGTACGCCTTGGCCGCCTTCGCTGCCGTACCCGTGGCAATGCGTATGTAGGCGGGGCGGTTGGCCGGGTCGTCGAGGGTCGTGTCGAGTTCCGTCTCGACCGTCACCGCCAGGCCCTTGACCGGCTTGCCCGCCGACGTTTTCGAGCTACCCTCGCCGCAGGTCAGGAGCAGTGTGGTTGTTGCCTCACCGTCATTGATGGGGGCGGTGTCCGCGGCAAAGAGGCCCGACCAGCCATTTTCGATCGGTACGGGGAGCATGTCATTGGCAGGGACCCCGGCAAAGGAAACGGAGAGCCGGCTGTACACACCGATCCACGTCGTGTCGACGATGCTCACCTTCGCACTGCCGCCGCCGTCGTCGGTGCTCGCACTCACCTCGCAGGTGTCGATTCCGTCGCCGGATCTGCTCTCCACGTCCAGGCGGTCGTCACCCAGTACCGCACGGACGTCGTCCACGGGCAGCATGCCTCCGCAGGCGCGGCCCAGTTCACGGTCGTTCATGCCGTACAGCCAGACCGACCCGCCCAGGACCACCAGCGCTCCCGCCGTCGCGAGTGCCGTATTGCGGATGATCCGCTTTCGTCTCACCTCCACTGCTCCACCTCCCCGAGCAGCTTCGTTCCGTGGCAGTCCTGTACCTTCGGCCATCCGTCGGGGGCGTTCAGGTAACTGGTCATCAGTTTCTTTGCGGCGCCCGAGAGTTCGGCACGCTGGGAGCGGGTCAGGTCAATCCCGCCGTATTCGAGGTCCACGGAGTGCTCGTCGAGGTTCGGACGCACCGAGACCCGGTGGTACGTCGTGCCGCCCGCGCACTCCGAGCGGGCCCACAGGGCGAGTTCCGCGTCGTCGTCCCTGATGGTGTCCGGCCCGTCGTCGAAGCCGGGGTACTCACCGTCCCGCTCGTAGTCGCGGTACGCGCTGCGACCCAGCTCACCCACCCAGCTGGTGGCGTCGAGAGTGACAGGCTCCAGGTCGGCCGGCTGCGGGTCGGTGTAGTCGCCGTATTCGTCGGCCTGGCGATCGGCCCGGCACACGCTCACCAGGCGGGACTGCTGGAGATCGCCTGTCGTGGTCCAGGTGCCCTGCACGGGTGCCGATCCCTTGGCCGACATCCATCCGCATTTCTTGGCGCCCCGGCCCGGCTCGTCGACGCGGATGTCGTCGTAGTCCCCCTCGTCGACCGGACCGCCGTTCGCGTCGTGTTCCTCGTAGGTGTCGATCACCCGGGTGGGGAGATTCAGCGCGGTGCCGGACGGCGTGGATGTGGTTCCGCAGTGTTGCCGTTCCGCCATGGCGTTGGCGACATGTACGGCGATGCGGAACTCCGTGCGTACGGGCACCTTGTCCATTCCCACGGAGACGTACATCTGTGACGCCGGGCGCGCGCGCCCGGTCAGGCCCTTCGGGCACTCCGCGACGATCCAGAGCCTGCCCTTGTCGTCGCTTTCGCGGCCTGTGACGCCGGGGGCTTCGTAGCCCGGCGCCAGGAGATCCTCTGTCTTCACTTCGTACGGAAGGTGGTTGACGAGCGTCGCGGCCTCGACGTGCATACCACCGCGCTCCTCCCAGTCCAGGGTGCAGTTCAGCAGCGAGCGGCTCTCCTGACCGGGTTGCAGCAGGGTGCCGTACTGGTCGAGCGTTCCTCGTACGTCGTCCGGTACGTGATCGCGGAGTTCGTCGTACGGCAGCAGGCCTCCGCAGGCCTTCTTCAACTGGGCCCTGTTGGCGGCGAGATGGCCGCCCTCGTCGTCCGACATCAGCGTCACGCCAGCCGCCGCGAGCAGGCCCAGCGTCAGGACCCCGGCCAGGGGAAGCCGCAGCTTCTTCGGTATCCGTCCCATCGCTCCCGTTCCCCCGTCCCTCGGCGGCGGAGATCAGCACTCGCCCACGCGGCTCGACACCGCGAACGTGTACTTCGGCTCCTTCACCACCGCCGCGTCACCCGACAGTCCGGGTGCCACCGTCTCGATGTACCCCTCGTGTGTGCGCTTGACGTGCATGCAGAAAGACGTCCCTGCCCCGCTGGCCGTGATCCGGTAGTAGGCCTCGTCGGACGTCGTCTCGCCGGTGAGCGCGGCGTCCACACCGAACTGGGGGGCGTCGCCACCACCGTGCTCGACGACCTCGTCTTCGACCTTCATGGCGTATTCGCCCTCAAAGTCGGCAGGGGCGTCACCCTCCAGTGGGTCGCCGTAGGTGAAGCTGCCGTCCAAGGCAGTCGTGGCGCCCCGTACCGCGCTCGTCAGCTCGTCGTCGCTCCACTTCGAGTCGTCCTCGACGGCCAGGCCCTGGAATCCGGAGACGACGCCGCCCACCGCCATACCGATCAGAAGGATGCGGGCGACGACGAATGCCCCGTCCGGGATGTCGGGTGCGGACGGGTTGAGGGACTCACGCCACGACCGGACACGGTCCGCCTTCACGCAGGCCATGGCAACCAGCACTGCGGACAGGATGAAGAGAATCACCGATAGTTTGGTCAACATGCCGGGCCTCCTATGTCCCTTCGCCGCCTCCGCGCGTCCCGTACCGCCACCGCCGTCCCGCTCAACCCCGCCACCAGGACCAGGCCGCCGACCACCACGTACGTGCCCAGGCGCGTGTTCCGCTCCTCCGGCGTCTCGCCGAAGTGCACCGGTGCCACCGACGGTGCCTCGCCCCTCGCAACGCCGTTCTCGGGTCTGGGGGACTCCACCGGGTTCGCCGGGTCCACGTCCGTCAGGGCCTTGACCGGGTCGACCACGCCCCAGCCGACCAGGCGGTCGTGGCCGGGGATGGAGCGTTCCGCGGTCTGCTGGATCTGGGCGACGATCTGCTGGGCGGTCCACTTGGGGTACTTGGCCTTCAGCAGGGCGGCAACGCCCGCTACATACGGGGCCGAGAAGCTGGTGCCGTTGTCGGAGCAGTGGCCGTTGCCGGGGACCGTGGAGATCATGTCGACGCCCGGTGCCGCCACGCCCACGAACTCGCCGGACTGGGAGAAAGGGGCCCGCTCGTTGTTGCGGTCGGAGGAGGCCACCGCCAGGACGCCCTCGTACGACGCCGGGTAGGTGACCTTGACGTTGCCGCCGAGGCCGTCGTTGCCCGCCGAGGCCACGACAACCACTTGCTGGGCCAGGGCGTAGTCCACCGCCTGCTTCAGGCGCGGGTCGGGTTCGACGGCGTTCGCCGTGTCCTGGGAGATGTTGATGACGTCAGCGCCCGCGTCCACCGCGTGGCGGATCGCCCTGCCGAGAGATTCCGCCGTTCCGTTCCCCTCCGCGTCGTTCTGCTTGATCGGGATGATCGTGGCGTCCGGAGCCAGACCCACGAAGCCGGTTCCCTTTGCGGGGCGGGCGGCGATGATGCCGGCCACGCGCGTGCCGTGGCCGACGGTGTCCGTGGTGCCCTGCTCGTTGCCGCGTTCGATCTTCTCGCCCTTGGCGTTCTTGGGGGGCAGGAAGTTCTTGCCCTTCGACGCGTCGACGGCCTGCTTCAACTGCGGGTTCTTGACGTCGACCCCGGTGTCGATCACGGCGACCTGGACGCCCTTGCCCTTCGACTGCGCCCACAGCTCGTCGAGGTTGACGCGCTGCAGTGCCCAGGGCAGGCCCTCGTACTTCTTGGACGGGAAGGTGCACTGGCCGCTGTCGTCCGCCCGTGCCGCGGGGGCCGGGAGGACGAACAGTGTCGTCGCCGTGAGGGCGGTTGTGGCGAGGAGGGCCGCCACGACCGTACGGCCCTTGGGCCTCATGTCGCCTGCCTTCAGCATGAGTTCGCTCTCCTACGTGGCCCGCGGCTACGAACCCTGGGGCTGCCGTGCGGCCGCCTCCGACAGGCGCGGACCGGTCGGCAGGAACGTCGACCACTCCGCGGGGACGGGCGTCGGGTTGACCTTCTCGTAGCCGAGCCGGGTCTGGGCGATCTTCGCTTCGGTCAGCTCTCGCTTGCGCTGCTCGGCGGAGGTGCCGATGCCCTGGTCGTCGGTGGCGCTGTCGCTGTTGGACTGCAGGGCGTAGCGCAGGCCGGTGTCGGTGACCAGGAAGACGCTGCCTGCCTTGGTCTCCGTGCCCTTGAACTGGCGGTAGAGCTGGCCGGAGCCGGGGGTGACGTACGCGCTGGAGGAGCCGGTGGGCAGTTGCGCGGGGAATTCGGTGCCCACCCAGGTGGACAGGGTCGTCGCGCCGCTGTCGGCGTTCACCGAGCGCAGGACGTTGCAGACGGCGTTGCGGCCGGTGGTGGTGCCGGCGGCGGTGTTGACCGTCTTCGGCTTGTACGTCGGCCACTTCCTGTCGCCGAGGAACGTCGTGCTGTCGACGACGGCGCCGGGGCTGACCTGTTGGGCCTCGCCCGCCTGGCCGACGGCGACGAGGGCGCCGCTGTTGAGCAGCAGCGTGGCCGTGAACTCGGAGATACGGGCCACTTCGCCGGGCAGCACGACGTAGTACTGCATCCGCGTGCCGTCGTAGGCCTTGATGACCATGCCGACCTTGTCGTACTCCCCGAGGATCTCGGAGGCGCCCGCGGGCTCTCCCGGTGTGCCCTCGATCGACGGGATCTCGAGCTGGTCGCCCTTGTGCAGGGTGTCGAGCCATTCCTGGGAGACGCGCTGCGGGTCGCGGCCCTGGGTGTCGAGGGCCTTGAGGAGTTCCTTGTCGGTCGGGTCGGCGAGCTGGTACGCGTAGCCGCGCGAGTCGACGACGTACTGGGTCTTGCCGTCCGGGCCCACGACGTACATCAGGTCGCCGCCGGAGAGCCTGTTGGGGCCCTCGGTCCTGGACCACTCCTTCTCGGCGAGGACGAACGCCGCCTTCTGGATGGCCCGGCCGCCGTCGCCGGGGCGCTCGCAGACCGCCCAGCGCTTGGCGGTCTCCGCCTCGCCGTCGGAGGGCAGCCGGTCGGGGGCGTACGGGATGCCGACCGTGGCGCCGTGCGGCGGCTTGCCGCTGTCGAGGACCTTCTCGTCGACGGTGATGATGCTGTTCTTGTTCGGGTCCAGGAGCAGCTTGGCGGACGCCATGTTGAGCACCGGATGCAGCTGCTTCTCGCCGTCCGTCTTCAGCACGACGTAGCGGGTGGTCGAGTCGCTCGCGACGATGACGTGCTCGCCCGGCGCGTCCCAGCCCTTGGGTGCCGTGGGGCTGAACAGGCCGATGGCGCCGAACACCGCGAGGATCACCACGCCGACGACGACGCCGGGCCAGACCGCGCTCAGCGGCTTCGGTGCGCCCTCCTCCGAACCCGACGGCGAGGGTTGCAGGAACGACGCGAGTGTGCGGCGCTTCGCGAAGGTGTAGGCGTTGAGTTCATCGCGCCGTGATGCCATCTCTGTCCGCTCACTCCCCGTGCGGAGCCATGGGGACCGTCAAGATCCGTCCCCCGCCCATGGTTGCCTCTGGTGACTCAGTTGTCAGACCCGGCCCCTACTATGCCTGTTGCGTGGCCGTACCTGTGTCACGGGTAGGGTGCTCAGGGCTTCAAGTGGCCTGTGCTGCAGGGAATTCGGGAGAGTTCGGGGGGTTTGGAGTGATGGCTTCCGTACCGCGGGCCCGGTCGCGATCGCAATCCAGGGCGCGATCGGGTGGCGACGGCCGGTCGGGTTCCCAGGGCCCCGCATCCGCCGCGCGTCGTACGACGGGTCCGGCCGCGGCCGTCGGCAGTGCTGTCACGCCCCAGCTGAGGGGGCGTTCGGGCCGCGGCGGTTCGTTCGCGGTGCAGCGGCTGGTCCTGCTGGAGTTGGCGGCGGCGCTTGTGGTGTGCGGCTGGGTCATCGGCACGTATGCGCTGGTGCCGGCGGCCGTCGTCGCCGTGATTCTCGTGGTGCTTGCGGTCGTACGACGCCGTGGGCGTTCCCTGCCCGAGTGGCTGGCCGGCGTGCAGGCCCTGCGGTCCCGCCGCAGGAGAGCCGAGAACACGCCGGTACCGCCCGGCACCGACGCCGGGCTGGCGCCCGCCGTCGAGTGCGACCCGAGCCTGCGCACGTACAGCTACAGCCGCGGCGACGACCGCGACCAGCGGCCGGTGGGCATGGTGGGCGACGGGGGCTTCCTGACCGCGGTGCTCCAGGTGGAGGCGGACGCCGGTGCCCTGCGCGCCGAGCGCAGCCTCAGACCGCTGCCTGTGGCGCTGGTACGGGACGTCCTGGACGTGGACGGGATACGTCTGGAGTCGGCGCAGATCGTGGTGCACACCCAGCCCGCGCCCGCACCGCATCTGCCCCAGCAGTCGGTCGTGGTGACCAACTACACACAGCTCCAGGCGGGGACCGCCTCCCCCGCGGTCCGGATCATGTGGATCGCGCTGAAGCTGGATCCCGAGTTGTGCCCGGAGGCCGTGGCCGCGCGCGGCGGTGGGCTCGTCGGGGCGCAGAAGTGCCTGGTGCGGTCGGCGGAGCATCTGTCGAGCCGACTGACGGGTGCCGGATTCCGGGTGAGCGTGCTCGCGGAGGAGGAGGTGACCTCCGCCATCGCCACCTCGGCCTGCGCCAACCCGATGGTGACGGCCCAGGCCGGGCAGAGCGAGGCACCCCGGCGGCGGACCGAGGAGTCCAGCCGCAGCTGGCGCTGCGACAACCGCCGGCACACCACCTACTGGGTGCGCCGCTGGCCTCCGCTCGGCGGCTCCTCCGGCGTCGGACTGCCGCAGCTGGTGGCGCAGTTGACGGCGGTGCCCGCGCTGGCGACGACATTCAGTCTGACGCTGGCCCGTGGTGATCGGCAGGACGTCTCGGTCACCGGGCATGTGCGGATCACCGGCCGCAGCAGCAGCGAACTGGCCACGTCGCGGCGTGACCTCGAGCGTTGCGCACGGCAGATGCGGACGGGCCTTGCACGTCTGGACCGGGAACAACTCCCCGGCGTTCTCGCCACTCTGCCGCTCGGAGGTGCCCGCTGATGGCCATGACGACATCCACCCGTACCTCCCCGGCGGGTGCCGACGGCGCGCAGGGCACCGGCTTCGCGGAGCGCCTGCGCACGGGCTTCGGCCTGCTGGGCCCCCGGCACTCGCGGCACGCGCTGCCCGTGGAGCAGGTCGACGCGCTGTCCCTGCCCATCGGGGACGACGGCGTCGTGGTGGGCGTCAACGCGGAGGGTCAGCCCGCCGTGCTCGGGGTGAACCGTCCCACGCCGTACGACATCGTGCTCATCGGCGGTCTGTGGACGGCGCAGGTGCTGGCGCTGCGGGCGGCGGCGACTGGAGCGCGAGTGGCAGTGGAGACCGGCAGGGCACAGCAGTGGGCACAGGTGGTCCAGGCGGTGGGCGGCGGCCAGTCCGGGATGACCGTGCACGACGTGGGGCGGGTGCCCCCGCAGGGTGCCTCTGCGGGCGGGCCTGTTCTCGTGATCCGTGACTGCGGCATGCGTCCGCCACGCGGGCGCGTGGCGTCGGCGCCCTGGCAGTCGGTGCTGACGCTCCTGCCGTATCTGAGCCCGGTCGCACCGCGGTTGATCCGCCAGGCGCGTCTCGTGGGCGTGCAGCGCGTCTCACCTGACGAAGCAGCGGAGATAGGGCGTGTGACGGGACTGCCCCGCGCCGAGTACGAGTCCCTGCCCACGCTCGCCGATGGCGTGACGCTGTGGTGCACGGAACGGGACCGTCAATACGTGATGACGCAGCCGACGGACGCCGAGATCGGCTTGCTGGGTACCGCGCGGCGGATGGACTGAGGGATTGGTGGACTGACTGGTCGACTCCTTGGCCGTCATGGGGTGGTTGAGGGGGTTTCGTGTCACATCGTGAGCGGCCTGGCGCCGTTATTTCCCGGTTTATTTGCTGGTGTGGTGGCGCGTACGGTTGTAGCTGACAGGTTGTGTCTGTCGCGGGCGGGCGATGAGGGCGGACGGGCCTGCCGGGGCTCGCCCTGTGGTGATTAGGCTGGGACCTGGCGCGACGCCAGAACCCGTGGAGCGGGCATCGGCGTCTGCAGGGGGAGAGCCGGTGGATCGGACGACCTCGAACACGTACGGACGACAAGAACTGGTCGCCCCAGCACGGCATGAGGGTGCTCGACCACACCAGGAGGAACTGTGAGCAGCGATCGGGACGGGATCCGCGGGGGCTGGGCAACGCCCGGCGATGACCAGCCCGACGCGGAGTCCGCCGTCGAGACGACGGGCGAGTTCACCATCGACTATGCGCCGCCTGCCTGGTACACGCAGAACGCGTCGGGGGGTTCGTCGTCGGCATCGTCCTCGTCGTCGCCTTCTGCGGGTTCTCCGTCGCCCTCCTCTTCGGCTCCTTCGGCGCCTTCAGCGCCGGAATACCTGCCCGGGTTGACTCCGCCGGTGCACTCGGCTCCGGGGGCTCCTTTCACTCCGCCTCCGCCCGCGGCTGCGCCTGCGCCCACTCCTGGAGCGCCCTTCACGCCCCCTCCGCCGGCGCCTGCGCCCGGGGCTCCCTTCACGCCTCCGGCGCCGGCTCCCGGCGCGCCGTACACGCCGCCCGCACCGCCGACCGGTGGGCCGGCCGGCGTGCCCAGGCTTCCGGTGGGGAGTGGGTTCGAGCCGCAGCGGCCCGAGGCGGAGACCGGGGACGGCACTTCTGCTGATCCCACCTCTCCTGCGGCCGTGCCGAGCATTCCGGTCAGTGGGTTCGCGTCGCCGACGGACTCGGAGGCTGCGGAGGCCACGGAGGCTTCGGGCGAGGCCGACTCCGGGAACGGTGACCTGGAGAGCGGCGCCACGATGCGGTTCTCCTCGGTCGCCCTGAAGCGGGAGATCCAGGAGCGGGCTGCTGCCGCGGCTGAGGCAGAGGCCGCTGCCGATGCAACACAGGACGCGGTGGACGAGGACGAGGCGGACTCCCCGGCCGACGTCGAGGACGAGGCCTCCGAAGAGGTCACGGACGCGAGCGACGCGGCTGACGAGGACGGCGCTGCCGCCGCTGTCGTGGGCGACGTCGACGACGTGACCTCCGTGGACGTCGACCTGGAGGGCGCGGAACCTGGCAGGGCGGAACCGGAGGATGCCGAGGTGGAGGTCGTCGAACAGGCGGCAACCGCGGACGGCGAGGCGGAGGAGGCCGAGCCGGAGGACACCGCTCCCGCCGACGCCGAGCCGTCCGACGCCGAGTTCTCCGATGACGGGGCCTCCGACGACGCGGCTGCCGAACCGTCCGATGCCACGCCGGCCGACGCCGAGCCGTCGGATGCGGTGCCTGCAGATGCGGTGCCCTCGGACGCGACGCCTCACGACGACGCACCCCAGGACAGCACCCCCGAGGACGCCGTACCGGCCCCGTCCGATGCGCCGCGGGACACGCCGTCGGCCTGGACGCCCCCGCCGGCGCCGCAGGGCGGGCTGCCTCCGTTGCCGCCGTCGTACCAGCCCGCGGCCCCGGCACCCGCCGCCCAGTGGCCCGCGCAGCCCCAGCCGCAGCCGCAGCAGGCGGAACCAGCCGCGCCCACGCAGCCGCAGCCGCCCGTGCCGCCTCAGCAGCCGACCTTCCAGCCGCAGCCCGCGCCGGCCGCCTGGACTCCGCCGCCTGCACCGACGCCGCCGGCCCCATCGCCCGCCGCACCGCAGCCCGCCCCCGGCTTCCCACCGGTCGGCACCCCGGCTCCGGCCGCCCACCAGCCGGGCTCCGCGCCCACGCCCAACCCTCAGCAGGGCTACGGCTTCCCGCCCCCCGGCGTGCCCAACGCCCAGGGCGGCTACGGCTTCCCGCAGCCCGGCACCCCGGCCTCCGCCGCCCCGAACGCCCAGCCGCACCAAGCCCCTTCCGCCCCCCATGCACCGACCCCGCCCAACACCCCCGGCGGCTACGGCTTCCCCCAGCCCGGCGCCACCCCCAGCACCCCTCC
>NZ_JBQQCE010000206.1:0-16235 GCF_052245645.1 Streptomyces sp. KR55
GCCGGCCCCCTCCCCGGTTGTCGAAGGTCAGCGCGACCGCGGACGTGTCCGGCGCCGGCGGCCGGCCGCACAGCACCACCCGCGTCCCGGCGTCCGTCAGTTTCCGCAGCTTCGCGGACACCGCCGCCACATGCGAGGCGTCCTCGATCGCGCCGCCGGTCAGGACGACCGCCGCGGCCCGCTGCCGCTGGAGCAGGGTGAGGTAGGTCAGCTCGCGCTCCGGGGAGCCGCCCGTGTTGCAGACGACGGCCAGCCGCTCACCGCCCGCGCGCCCGCCCGGCCCGCCGATCTCGGACTGGATCGCGCTCGCCATGATCCCGAAGAAGGGGTCGGCGATGTCGTTGACCAGGATCCCGACCAGGTCGGAGGTCGCGGCGGCGAGCGCGCTGGCGGGGCCGTTGAGCACGTAGTCCAGCTCGTCGACCGCCTTGAGCACCCGCTCCCGGGTGGAGGCGGCCACCGGGTAGTTCCCGTTCAGCACGCGCGACACCGTCGCGGGCGAGACCTGCGCGCGGGCCGCCACGTCCGCCAGGGTCACCGTCATCTCGTCGTCCTCCGGTCGCGCGTCTTGTCGTACGTCGTCATACACATGCGGTGCTCGTACGTCGTCATACGTACGTCGTCATACACGTGCAGTGCACTGGCCACGGTTTCGTGCAGACCATAAGGCCCAGAACCCCGCTTGTTCGCCCCCTCGAACAACTCGAGGCGGTCATGGCCTTGTCTCAACCACTGGTCAGAGGCTAGCTTCTCATGGGATAGAAAGCGCTTGCTGTACGGCTTACCAGTAGCACCGGTGGCATCAGTGAATCCAGGGAATCCAGACGCTCAACGGGGCGGACCAGACGCCCACGAAGGGAACGACGTGACACGCAAGACGGTGCGTATCGCCATGAACGGTGTGACCGGGCGCATGGGCTACCGCCAGCACCTCGTCCGCTCCATCCTGGCCATCCGCGAACAGGGCGGCCTCGACCTCGGCGACGGCACCGTGCTGTGGCCGGAACCGATCCTCATCGGCCGCCGCGAGCATGCCCTGAAGGCACTCGCCGAGCGGCACGGGCTGGAACACCTCTCCACGGACGTGGACGCGGTCCTCGCCGACGACACCGTGGACATCTACTTCGACGCCCAGGTCACCTCGGCCCGCGAGGAGGCCATTAAGAAGGCGATCGAGGCCGGAAAGCACATCTACACAGAGAAGCCCACGGCCACCGGACTCGAGGGTGCCCTGGAGCTGGCCCGCCTGGCGGCCGGGAAGGGCATCAAGCACGGCGTCGTCCAGGACAAGCTCTTCCTCCCGGGCCTGCTGAAGCTCAAGCGGCTCATCGACGGCGGCTTCTTCGGCCGGATCCTGTCCGTGCGCGGCGAGTTCGGCTACTGGGTCTTCGAGGGCGACTGGCAGCCCGCCCAGCGCCCCTCCTGGAACTACCGCGCCGAGGACGGCGGCGGCATCGTCGTCGACATGTTCCCGCACTGGGAGTACGTCCTGCACGAACTGTTCGGCCGGGTGCGGTCCGTCCAGGCCCTGACCGCCACCCACATCCCGCAGCGCTGGGACGAGAACGGCAAGCCCTACGACGCCACCGCCGACGACGCCGCCTACGGCATCTTCGAGCTGGAGGGCGGCGCGATCGCCCAGATCAACTCGTCGTGGGCCGTGCGCGTCAACCGCGACGAGCTGGTCGAGTTCCAGGTGGACGGCACGGAGGGCTCGGCGGTCGCCGGCCTGCGCAACTGCCGCGTCCAGCACCGCAGCGCCACCCCCAAGCCGGTCTGGAACCCGGACATCCCGGCCACCTACTCCTTCCGCGACCAGTGGCAGGAGGTCCCGGACAACGCCGAGTTCGACAACGGCTTCAAGGCCCAGTGGGAGCTGTTCCTCAAGCACGTCTACGCCGACGCCCCCTACCACTGGGACCTGCTCGCCGGCGCCCGTGGCGTCCAGCTCGCCGAGCTGGGCCTCAAGTCCACGGCCGAGGGCCGCCGTATCGACGTACCGGAGATTGCGCTGTGACCATCCGACTCCCTGATGCCGCCGGCGAGCTGCGGACCTACGAGCCCCGCTCCGAGCCCCTCGCTCTCACCCCCTGCGCGGGTTTCTCCTGCCGTACGGTCTTCTCCGCGGCCCACGTGGTCGCCGACCCGTTCGCCGACGTCACCCCCGACTCACCAGCCGCCGTCGACTGGGACGCCACCCTCGCCTTCCGCCGCCACCTGTGGTCCCACGGGCTCGGCGTCGCCGAGGCGATGGACACCGCCCAGCGGGGGATGGGCCTGGACTGGGCGGGTGCGGCGGAGCTGATCCGGCGGTCGGCGGCGGAGGCCCGTGGCGTGGGCGGGCGTATCGCCTGCGGCGTCGGCACCGACCAGATCACCGCCCCGGCATCCCTCGCCGAGGTCCGGGCGGCCTACGAGGAGCAGCTCGCGCTCGTCGAGGGGTCGGGCGCGCAGGCCATCCTCATGGCGTCCCGGGCACTCGCGGCGGCAGCCCGGGGCCCCGAGGACTACCTGGAGGTCTACGGCCACCTCCTGCGCCAGTCCGCCGAGCCGGTGATCCTGCACTGGCTGGGCCCGATGTTCGACCCGGCGCTGGAGGGCTACTGGGGGTCGGGCGACCTCGACGCGGCGACCGAGACGTTTCTTGAGGTCATCGCCGCCCACCCCGACAAGGTCGACGGCATCAAGGTCTCCCTCCTGGACGCCCAGCGGGAGATCGACCTGCGCCGCCGCCTCCCGGGCGGCGTCCGCTGCTACACCGGCGACGACTTCAACTACCCCGAGCTGATCGCGGGCGACGAGCAGGGCTTCAGCCACGCCCTGCTCGGCATCTTCGACCCGCTGGGCCCGCTGGCGTCCGAGGCGGTACGGGTGCTGGACACGGGGGACGTCAAGGGCTTCCGTGAACTCCTCGACCCGACCGTCGAGCTGTCCCGCCACCTCTTCCAGGCCCCGACCCGCTTCTACAAGACGGGCGTGGTGTTCCTGGCCTGGCTGGCCGGCCACCAGTCCCACTTCACGATGGTCGGCGGCCTGCAGTCGGCCCGCTCCCTCCCGCACTTCGCCCGCGCCTACGAACTCGCCGACGCCCTGGGCCTGTTCCCGGACTCAAAGCTGGCGGAGGACCGGATGAAGAACCTGCTCGCACTGTACGGGGTGACCCAGTGACCGGTGACCTTTCCCGCTTCTCCATCAACCAGATGACGGTGAAGCAGCTGTCGATGCCGGAACTGGTCGAGGCATGCGTCGCGTTGGAGGTCCCCGGCGTGGGCCTGTGGCGCGAGCCGGTCCAGTCGTACGGCGTGGAGGCGACGGCGAAACTGGTCCGGGACGCGGGCCTGACGGTGACGACGTTGTGCCGCGGCGGCTTCTTCACCGCGATCGACCCGGACGAGCGTGCCCACGCCCTGGCCGACAACCGCCGCGCCATCGACGAGGCCGCCACCCTCGGCACCGACACCCTCGTCCTGGTCTCCGGCGGCCTGCCGCCCGGCTCCAAGGACCTGCACGGCGCCCGGGAGCGCATCGCGGACGCGCTGGCGGAGCTGGGCCCCTACGCGGAGTCCCACGGCGTACGCCTCGCCATCGAGCCCCTCCACCCGATGTACGCAGCCGACCGCTGCGTCGTCTCCACTCTCACCCAGGCCCTGGACCTCGCGGAACGCTTCCCCGCGCACCAGGTCGGCGTCACGGTGGACACGTACCACATCTGGTGGGACGACACCGCCCCCGCGCAGATCGCCCGCGCGGGCGCCGGCGGCCGTATCCACACCTTCCAACTCGCCGACTGGACGACACCCTTGCCGGAGGGCGTGCTGAACGGCCGCGGTCAGATCGGCGACGGCGCGATCGACATGCGGAAGTGGAAGAGCTACGTCGAGGCGGCCGGGTACACCGGTCCCATCGAGGTCGAGCTGTTCAACGAGGAGCTGTGGGCCCGGGACGGACGGGAGGTGCTGGCGGAGACGGCCCGGCGGTTCGTGGAGCACACCGCGTAGGGATTACCGGGTGGCCCGTCCGTGCCGGAATGCGGGCCACCCGGGATCAGCCGCCGAAGTCACTCGTGCCGGTCGGCTTCCTGAGCTGCGCGCTCCAGCCGGCCTCGGTAGTTCTCCCACCATGCCGCGTCGCCCGGCGGCATGCTGTCGTTGCCCTTGTTCATCCCGACGGCACCGTCCGTGAGTTCCCGGATGATGTCGGCGTGCCCGGCGTGCCGGTGCGTGTCGGCGATCACGCGCACCACGGCATGATGCAACGTCACTTCGTTTCTGTCGGCCGGCCACCACGGCACCTTGCCGACCGTGTCCAGCGACAGCGCGTCGATCGTCGCGTCCGCGTGCGCCCACGCCCGGCGGTAGAGCCCCACGATCTGCTCGCGTGACTCGTCGGCGGTGGCCCACATGTCCCCGTTGGACTCGGCAGCGTCCGCGAGCCAGGGCAGCGGCTCGCCGGACGGCCGTCCGAAGGTGTCGCCGAGGTAGCCCAGTTCCATGGTGGCCACGTGTTTCACCAGGCCCAGCAGGTTCGTGCCGGTCGGCGTCCGCGGGCGGCGGATGTCGTACTCCGAGAGTCCTTCGAGCTTCCAGAGCAGGGCATCGCGGGCGGACTGCAGGTAGAAGTGGAGGTCTGCCTTGGCATCCGATGCGGTCATGGGGCCAGTCTGCCGCTCGCGCGATCTTTGTCCACTGCCTTTGCCTGCCCGGTAGCGTGGCGATCATGGCGGACTGGGGTATGCGGCAGGCGGCGGCGTCGGACGTCGAGGCGGTGGCCGAGTTGCGTGCCGTGGTGCTGCGGGCGGATCTGGAACGGCTCGGGCGGTACGACGAGCAGCGGGTGCGGCAGCGGCTGCGGGACGGATTCGACCCGGCCCACACCTGGGTGATCGAGGTGGGCGGTGCGTTCGCCGGCTGCGTGGCGCTGCGACCGGCCGAGGACGCCCACTGGCTGGAGCACTTCTACCTGGCCCCGCCTCTTCAGGGCAGCGGTATCGGTTCGGGCGTGCTGCGCGAGCTGCTGGAGCGGTGTGACCGTCGCGGTGTCCTCGTCCGGTTGAACGTGCTGCAGGGCAGTCGGGCCCAACAGCTGTACGAGCGGCACGGGTTCACGGTCGAGTCCGAGGATCCGGTGGACGTGTTCATGGTGCGCCAGCTGGACTGACGGTCATGGTCGGCGGCAGCCCGGCGTGCGGTGCCGGTCGTCGACGCCGACTACGACGGCATCGGTACCGCACGCCGGTCCCCCCGGTGCTTCCCCGCCGTGCACGCCGTTCAGCTGTGCACAAGCGCAAGGATGACAAGGACGGGCCCTTGATTCCTTGGCCGCGCGTGCACGGATCTTGACAATTCCTGCATATCGTCATGCGTGCCGGCGATGGTCGTGGTGCCGGTAGTCCCTCGGCGTCGTCCCGTAGGCGCGGCGGAAGAGCCGACTGAAGGTCGCGGGGTCGCCGAAGCCCCAGCGGGCGGCCACGGCCTGGATGGAACGGCCGCGCAGGCGCGGGTCGGTGAGGTCGCGGCGGCAGCGTTCCAGGCGGCGGTGCCGGATCCAGGCCGCCGGTGTCGCGCCCTCCTCGGCGAACAGCTGGTGGAGGTGGCGCACCGAGATGCCGTGGGCGGCCGCGATGGTGGCGGGGGACAGGGACGGATCGCCGAGGTTCTGGTCGATGAAGTCCCGGATGCGTATGTGCAGGGCACGCCGGCGTGACTCCGGGGTCATCGCGTCCTCGACGTCCAGGCAGCGGCCGAGCACGGTGGCGAGCAGATCCGTCGTCACCGACGCCAGGGCGGGGGCGTCGGCCGGCGTGAACTCGTCGGCGCGGGTGGCGACATCGGCCAGCCAGCGGTACAGGGCCCCGCCCATGCCGTGGCCGAGCGGGACCGGCGCGGCCAGCACCCGGCGGATCGTCCTCGGCGGCAGCGGCAGCAGAGCGTGGGGGAGCGTGACGATCATGCACGACAGGGGCGCGGACACCTCGGTGAGCCGTGCCTCGTACGGCAGGCTGCTGTCGACGAGGACGAGGTCACCTCTGCGGAACGTGCTCTCGCGTCCGTTCTGCGTGGCGCACCCCTCGCCCCTGAACTGGCAGTTGACCTGGAAGACCTCCGGGTCGAACCGCCGGATGCCCCGGGCCGTGCGCACCGTGTCCAGCTGCGGGCAGCGCAGTTCGGCGATCTGTACGTCGCCGAGCGGCAGTACCCGCATCGTCGCCAGGAAGTCGTCCTCCCGCTCGCTGCGCAGCAGGTTGGGCAGGTGGGTCCGCCCGGCGATGTCCTGCCACAGGTCCCACCGCTCGCCGGCCGGCACGACCTCGGTCCGGAACTCCTGCACCAGCATGAGAACAGGGTAGGGAGCCCGGCCGGAAAAGAACCCGGAGAGAATGCGAAGCCGTGGGCGTCAGAAGAACACCCCGCACCGCAGCAGCACATTCGCGTACGGCCGGGCCTCCCCCGTCCGTACGACCAGCCGCGCGCCCGCCGACAGCTCCTTGAGCCTCTCGTGGGAGACCAGCGTCAGCTCGGGGAAGTGGCCGTCCAGCAGCGCTGATGCCGCCGGGTTGGCTTCCCGCACCTCGGTCGCGGCGGTCGCGCCCTCGATCACCAGCTCGGCCAGCAGGCCGTCGAGGACCTCGGCGAAGGACGGGACTCCGGCCCGGAAGGCCAGGTCGACGACGCGCGGCCCGCCGGGTATCGGCATACCGGCGTCGCACACCAGTACCCCGTCGCCGTGGCCCAGTTCGGCCAGTGCGCCGGAGAGATGACGGTTCAGGATTCCGGCCTTCTTCACAGTGCCGCGACCTCCGCCGCGGTCGGGAAGGACTCCTGCGCGCCCCGCTTTGTGACGGCCGCCGCCCCGACGCGGGCCGCGTACGCCGCCGCCTCGGCCAGGGACGCGCCCGCGCCCAGCTTCCAGGCCAGCGCCGCCGTGAAGGCGTCGCCGGCGCCCGTCGTGTCCACGGCGTCCACCTTCACGGACGCCACCCGGGTCACCCCCTGGGAGTCGGCCACCAGCGAGCCCTCGGCCCCCAACGTCACGACCACCGAACGCGGGCCGCGCGCCAGCAGGAGCCGCGCCCAGTCCGCGGGGTCGTCGCCGACCAGGGCGTCGCCCAGGATCACCTTCGCCTCGTGCTCGTTCAGGATCAGCGGATCGCAGGCCGCCAGCACCTCCTGCGGCAGCGGCCGCGGCGGGGACGGGTTCAGCACGAACCGGCTGTCGGGCCCCAGGCTCCGTACCGCCTCCACGACCGTCTCCAGCGGGATCTCCAGCTGCGCCGACACCACCCGCGAGGCGTGGAAGAGGCTGCCCGCCGCCCGCACGTCCTCGGGCGTGAGCTTCCCGTTCGCCCCCGGCGACACCACGATGCTGTTGTCGCCGGACGGGTCCACGGTGATCAGCGCGACGCCGGTCGGCGCGCCGCCCACCAGGACGCCCACCGTGTCGACGCCGGCCGCCCGCTGCGAGTCGAGCAGCAGCCGGCCGTGCGCGTCGTCGCCGACCCGGGCCAGCAGGGCCGTACGGGCACCGAGACGGGCGGCCGCGACCGCCTGGTTCGCGCCCTTGCCGCCCGGGTGGACGGCCAGGTCGGAGCCGAGCACCGTCTCGCCGGCCGCCGGCCGCCGCTCGACCCCGATCACCAGGTCGGCGTTGGCCGACCCTACGACCAGCAGGTCGTAGTCGTACATCAATGTCTCCCCTGGTAGGTGACTTGAGGCGGGCGCCCGCACCGAGGGGCGCCCGCCTGTTGCCCGGTGTCAGCCGCCGAAGCCGGCCACGTTCTCCTTCGTGACCACCTTCACCGGCACCTTCACCGTCTCGCTGACCTTCTCGCCGTCGGCGGCCCGCAGCGCGTTGTCCACCGCAATCCTGCCCAGTTCCCTGGGCTGCTGCGCCACCGACGCGTACAGCGTGCCCGCCTCGACCGCCTTCAGCCCGTCCGGCGTGCCGTCGAAACCGACGACCTGGACCGACTTCCCGGCCTTCGATCCCAGCGCCTTGATCGCGCCGAGCGCCATCTCGTCGTTCTCCGCGAAGACGCCGTCGATGTCCGGGTGGGCCTGGAGCAGGTTCGTCATCACGTCGAGGCCCTTGGTGCGGTCGAAGTCGGCGGGCTGCTTGGCGACGACCTTGATGCCCGGGTAGGCCTTCAGGCCCTCGGCGAAGCCGGCGCCGCGCTCCCGGCTGGCGGAGGTGCCGGCCTGGCCCTGCAGGATCACGATCGTGCCCCGGCCGCCGAGCTTCTCGGCGAGCGCCTTGGCGCCCAGTTCGCCGCCCTCGACGTTGTCGGAGGCCACCAGGGCTGCCGTGTCCGCCTTGTTGACGCCTCGGTCGACGCCGACGACGGGGATGTCCGCCTTGTTGGCGGCCCGTACGGCCGGCCCGGCCGCGTCCGAGTCCACCGGGTTCACGATGATCGAGGACAGGCCCTCGCTGGTGAAGTTCTGCAGCTGGTTGGCCTGCTGCGAGGCGTCGTTCTGCGCGTCGGTGACGGTGAGGTCGACGCCGAGCTTCTTCGCCTCCGCCTCCGCACCCGCCCGGATCTGCACGAAGAACGGGTTGTTGAGCGTGGACAGCGACAGCCCGACCTTCTGCGTCGTGGACGAGGAGCCGCTGTGCAGCAGCGAGGTCGCGCCCACGATCGCCGTGGCGACCACGGCGGCGAGTACGTACGTCAGCGCCTGCTTGCCCTTGTTGCCGCCACCGGCCCCGGCCGGTGCCGCACTCGCCCCCGCCTTGCGCCGCACCGTGTCGAGCAGCACCGCCAGCGCGATCACGACACCGATGACGACCTGCTGCCAGAAGGCGGACACGGACAGGAGGTTGAGGCCGTTCCTCAGCACCGCCAGGATCAGCGCACCGATCAGCGTGCCGGACGCCTTGCCGGTACCGCCCGCGAGCGAGGCACCGCCGATGACGACCGCGGCGATCGCGTCCAACTCGTAGCCCTGCGCGGCCTGCGGCTGCGCGGAGGACAGCCGGGAGGCGAGCACGATGCCCGCGGCCGCGGCGAACAGCCCGGAGAACGCGTAGATCGCGAGCTTCTGCTTCTTCACCCGCAGCCCCGACAGCCGGGCCGCCTCCTCGTTGCCGCCGATCGCGTACATGGAGCGCCCGATGTACGTCCGGCCGAGCACGAACGCCGTGATCAGCCCCATGACGATCATCACGAGCACCGGCACCGGCAGCCAGCCGCCGAGCGTGTCACCGAGGTGCGACACCGAGTCCGGGAAGGCGATCGGCGAGCCCTGCGAGATGACCAGCGACAGACCGCGGGCCACCGACAGCATGGCCAGCGTCGCGATGAACGGCGGCAGCTTCCCGTACGAGATCAGGAAGCCGTTGACCAGGCCGGCCGCGATGCCGGTCCCGATCGCCAGCAGCACCGCCAGCACGACCGGGACGCCCTCGTTGGTGGCACTCCAGGCGAGCACGGTGGCGGAGAGGGCGGCCACCGAACCGACCGACAGATCGATGCCCGCCGAGACGATCACGAAGGTGACACCGAAGGCGAGGATCGCGGTGACGGCGGCCTGGACGCCGATGTTGAGCAGGTTGTCCGTCGTCAGGAAGTCGCCGGACAGCGCCGACAGCGCGACGACGAGGACGATGAGCGCGGTGAGCGCGCCGTTGTCGAGCAGCAGCCGGCGCAGTCCGCCGGAGGCGCCACCCGCGCCCGCCGTGCTCTTGAGCGTGTCAGTGGCCACGGGAGGCCTCCGTTCCAGTCGTAGGAGTGCTGACGGCGAGCGCCATCACGGCGTCCTGGGTCGCCCGGTCGGCGGGGAGTTCGCCCGCGATCCGGCCCTGCGCCATCACCAGCACCCGGTCGCTCATACCGAGCACCTCGGGCAGATCGCTGGAGATCATCAGGACGGCGGCGCCGGCGGCCGTCAGTTCATTGATGAGCTGGTAGATCTCGACCTTGGCGCCGACGTCGATCCCGCGCGTCGGCTCGTCGAGAATGAGCACCTTGGTGTCCGCGAGCAGCCACTTGCCGATGACGACCTTCTGCTGGTTGCCGCCGGAGAGGGTGCGCACATGCTGGCCGAGGCCCGCCATGCGCACCCCGAGCTGCCCGGCGATCCGGGCGGCGGCCGCACGCTGGCCCTTGAGGTCGACGAGCCCGCCACGGGTGGCCGAACGGAGCGTCACCAGGCCGAGGTTCTCCTCGACGGAGGCGTCCAGTACCAGCCCCTGCCCCTTGCGGTCCTCGGGGACGAGCCCGATCCCGGCGGACATGGCGGCGCCCACGTCATGACGCCTGAGCTGCGCGCCCGCGACCTTCACGGCCCCCTTGTCGTAGGGGTCGGCCCCGAACACGGCCCGTACGACCTCGGTACGGCCGGCGCCCACGAGGCCTGCGATGCCGACGACCTCACCGGCGCGCACCTCGAAGCCCACGTCGTGGAAGACGCCGTTCCTGGTCAGCCCCTCCACCTTGAGGAGGGCCTCCCCGGTGTCGGTGCGCTCCCGCGGGTACTGCTGCTCGATCGACCGTCCCACCATGAGGCGTACGAGCTCGTCCTCGGGCGTGGCGGCGGGGACCTGCCCGACGCTCCTGCCGTCGCGGATGACGGTGACCCGGTCGCCGAGGGCGGCGATCTCCTCCAGGTGGTGGGTGATGAAGACGATCCCGACCCCGTCCGCACGCAGGGCGCGCACGATGGAGAAGAGCTTCTCGACCTCCTCGGAGGTGAGCACGGCGGTCGGCTCGTCCATGATCAGCACACGGGCGTTCAGACTGAGCGCCTTGGCGATCTCGACCATCTGCAGGCGTGCGATGCCGAGTTCACGCACCCGCGCGCGCGGGGACACGGTGACGCCGACCCGCTTCAGCAGTTCGGCGGCCTCGGCCTCCATCCGCCTGCGGTCGATCATCCCGAGCCGGCGCGGCTGCCGCCCGAGGAAGATGTTCTCGGCGACGGTCAGGTCGGGAACGAGATTGAACTCCTGGTAGATGGTGGCGATCCCGAGCCGCTCGGAGTCCTGCGCACCATGGATGCGCACCTGCTCACCACCGACCAGGATCCGCCCGGAGTCGGGCGTGTAGGCACCGGACAGCATCTTGATGAGCGTGCTCTTGCCCGCGCCGTTCTCGCCGAGCAGCACATGCACCTCGCCCCGGCGCAGATCGAAGTCGACGCCGTCGAGGGCGACCACACCGGGGAACGTCTTGCGTATGCCTTCGATGCGCAGCAGCTCGTCCGGGTTGCTCACGGCTGCCTCCTGTTCATTGCGGGGGACGGCTCTTGGGGAGCGGACTCGCCGCACGAGCGGCGTACGACGAGACGGGCGAGGAGGGTGACGGACTGCGGGGGCCGGCCCTCGATCCGGTCGACCAGCGCACGGACGGCGGCCCGCCCCAGCTCACCGGTCGGCTGGGCGATCGCGGTGATCGGCGGATCGGTGTGCACGAACCAGCGGATGTCGTCGAACGCGGCGAGCGCGATGTCGTCGGGAATCCGCAACCCGCGCGCGCGTACGGCGTCCAGCGCGCCGAGCGCCATCAGGTTGTCGGCGGCGAAGACAACCTCGGGCGGCTCGGCCAGCTCCAGAAACCCCTCGGTGACCCGACGCCCGCTGTCGGCCTGGAAGTCGCCCTGGCCTATATAGGCGTCGGGGAGGGGAAGCCCGTACTCGGCCATGGCGTCCCGGAAGGCCTCGACGCGCTCGCTGCCGGTGGTGGTGGCCGCGGGGCCGGCGATGATGGCGAGCCGCCGGTGCCCCAGCCCGTGCAGATGCGCGACGAGATCCCGTACGGCGGCCCGGCCGTCCGCCCTGACGACGGGCACGTCGACCCCCGGGATCCACCGGTCCACGAACACCATGGGCGTCCCGGCGCGGGCGGCGTCCAGCATGAGCGGGGAGCCACCGTCGGTGGGGGAGACGAGCAGCCCGTCGATCCGGCGATCGAGCAGGGTCCGTACGTGATGGTCCTGCAACTCGGGCCGCTCGTCGGCGTTCCCGATGATGACGCTGTACCCGAGGGCGCGGGCCTCCTCCTCGACGGAGCGGGCCAGTTCCGTGAAGTACGGATTCAGTACGTCGCTGATGACCAGCCCGAGGGTCCGGGTCTGATCGGTGCGCAGCGACCGGGCGACGGCGTTCGGCCGATACCCCAGTGTCTCGACGGCGGCCAGCACGCGCGTGCGTGCGTCCGTGCTCACCGACGGATGATCGTTCAGGACGCGCGACACCGTGGCGACGGAGACCCCCGCCTCGGCGGCAACGTCCTTGATACTCGCCATCGCCGCTCCCACCTCCTCGTGGAATCGATTACACGGAGGATTGGAATCGATTACAGGCGGGTTGGCAAGAGTCCGAGACCGGATCGTGATGGTCGTGCTCGGATGAGCGCTCACAGGCCCCAGGGCCCGCCGGCCCTTGTCCCGGCGCTGTGTCGGACCCGCGCTGTACCTTCGGATCATGTCCAACCAGGCAGGGAACGGGGAGCGACGACTGGCCGTACTCGAGGGCGTACTGGAGCGGATCACGTACGCCAACGAGGAGAACGGCTACACCGTCGCCCGTGTCGACACAGGCAGAGGCGACGGCGACCTTCTGACGGTCGTCGGCGCGCTGCTCGGCGCCCAGGTCGGGGAGTCCCTGCGCATGGAGGGCCGCTGGGGCAGTCACCCCCAGTACGGCAAGCAGTTCACCGTCGAGAACTACACGACCGTCCTCCCGGCCACCGTCCAGGGCATCCGCCGCTACCTGGGCTCAGGACTGGTCAAGGGCATCGGACCCGTCTTCGCCGACCGCATCACCCAGCACTTCGGCCTGGACACCCTGAAGATCATCGAGGAGGAGCCCAAGCGGCTCATCGAGGTGCCCGGCCTCGGCCCCAAGCGGACGAAGAAGATCGCCGACGCCTGGGAGGAGCAGAAGGCGATCAAGGAGGTCATGCTCTTCCTCCAGACCGTCGAGGTGTCCACCTCCATCGCCGTGCGCATCTACAAGAAGTACGGCGACGCCTCGATCTCCGTCGTGAAGAACCAGCCCTACCGCCTCGCCGCCGACGTCTGGGGCATCGGCTTCCTGACCGCCGACAAGATCGCTCAGTCCGTCGGTATCCCGCACGACAGCCCGGAAAGGGTCAAGGCGGGCCTGCAGTACGCCCTTTCGCAGTCCGCCGACCAGGGGCACTGCTACCTCCCCGAGGAGCGCCTGATCGCCGACGCGGTCAAGCTCCTCCAGGTGGACACCGGCCTCGTCATCGAGTGCCTCGCCGAGCTGGCGTCGCCCCCTGAAGACGGCGACGAGCCCGGTGTCGTACGGGAGAAGGTGCCGGGGCCGGACGGAGGAGAGCCCGTCACCGCCGTCTACCTCGTCCCCTTCCACCGCGCCGAACTCTCCCTATCCGCCCAGCTGCTGCGCCTTCTGCGCACCGAGGACGACCGGATGCCGTCCTTCCGGGAGGTCGCCTGGGACAAGGCGCTGACCTGGCTGAAGGGCCGTACGGGCGCCGACCTCGCCCCCGAGCAGGAGGCCGCCGTCAAGCTGGCGTTGACGAAGAAGGTCGCCGTCCTCACCGGCGGCCCCGGCTGCGGCAAGTCGTTCACGGTGCGCTCGATCGTGGAGCTGGCCCGCGCCAAGAAGGCCAAGGTCGTCCTCGCCGCCCCGACCGGCCGGGCCGCCAAGCGCCTCGCGGAACTGACCGGCGCCGAGGCCTCCACCGTCCACCGCCTGCTGGAACTCAAGCCCGGCGGTGACGCGGCGTACGACAAGGACCGCCCCCTGGACGCCGACCTCGTGGTCGTGGACGAGGCCTCCATGCTCGACCTCCTCCTCGCCAACAAGCTCGTCAAGGCCGTACCGCCTGGCGCGCATCTCCTCTTCGTCGGCGACGTCGATCAGCTCCCCAGCGTCGGCGCGGGGGAGGTCCTCAGAGACCTCCTGGCCGACGGCAGTCCCGTCCCCGCCGTCCGCCTCACCCGTGTCTTCCGCCAGGCCCAGCAGTCGGGGGTGGTGACGAACGCCCACCGGATCAACGCGGGACAGCATCCCCTCACCGACGGCATGAAGGACTTCTTCCTCTTCGTCGAGGACGACACGGAGGAGGCCGGCCGGCTCACGGTGGATGTGGCCGCCCGTCGTATCCCGGCCAGATTCGGCCTGGACCCGCGCCGGGACGTGCAGGTCCTGGCGCCCATGCACCGGGGCCCGGCGGGCGCCGGCACCCTCAACGGACTGCTCCAGCAGGCCATCACGCCGGGCCGCCCGGACCTGTCCGAGAAGCGGTTCGGCGGCCGGGTGTTCCGCGTCGGCGACAAGGTCACCCAGATTCGCAACAATTACGAGAAAGGGAACAACGGTGTCTTCAACGGCACCGTGGGCGTGGTCACCTCGCTCGACCCGGTCGACCAGCGCCTCACGGTGCTGACGGACGAGGACGAGGAGGTTCCGTACGAATTCGACGAACTGGACGAACTGGCACATGCCTATGCGGTGACCATCCACCGCTCGCAGGGAAGTGAGTACCCGGCGGTCGTCATCCCGGTGACCACGGGCGCCTGGATGATGCTTCAGCGCAACCTGCTCTACACGGCGGTCACCCGCGCCAAGAAGCTGGTCGTCCTGGTCGGTTCGCGCAAGGCGATCGGCCAGGCGGTGCGCACGGTGTCGGCGGGACGGCGTTGCACAGCCCTCGACTTCAGGCTCGCGGATCCCCTCCGCAAGAAATGATCGATCAAACGAGTCGCAAACGTCACACAGTACTTCCGGATGGGGAATCGAGGGGGCAGGATGAGCAGGTTGGCGGCACTGAGTGCCGCCGATAAGCCCAATGGTCGACCCCGAGTGCACTCTCCTGAGCCAAATGGGGGATGGTAGAGACAGTCAGGGCACCTCGAAGATGAGGCACTACGTCGGTGAGGGAAGACGTGAGCGACAACTCTGTAGTACTGCGGTACGACGGCAGCGAGTACACCTACCCGGTGATCGACGGCACCGTCGGGGACAAGGGCTTCGACATCGGCAAGCTCCGGGCCCAGACCGGTCTCGTGACCCTGGACAGCGGTTACGGGAACACGGCCGCCTATAAATCCGCCATCACCTACCTCGACGGCGAGCAGGGCATCCTCCGGTACCGCGGCTACCCGATCGAGCAGCTGGCCGAACGCTCCACCTTCCTGGAGGTGGCCTACCTGCTGATCAACGGTGAGCTGCCGACGGTCGACGAGCTCACCCGGTTCCGGGACGAGATCACGCGGCACACCCTGCTGCACGAGGACGTCAAGAACTTCTACAAGGGCTTCCCGCGCGACGCCCACCCGATGGCCATGCTGTCGTCGGTCGTCTCGGCGCTGTCCACCTTCTACCAGGACAGCCACAACCCGTTCGACGAGACGCAGCGCAACCTCTCCACGATCCGTCTGCTCGCCAAGCTCCCGACGATCGCGGCGTACGCGTACAAGAAGTCGATCGGCCACCCGTTCGTCTACCCGCGCAACGACCTCGGTTACGTCGAGAACTTCCTGCGGATGACCTTCTCGGTGCCGGCTCAGGAGTACGAGCTGGACCCGGTCGTCGTGGCCGCGCTCGACAAGCTGCTGATCCTGCACGCGGACCACGAGCAGAACTGTTCGACCTCGACCGTGCGCCTGGTCGGTTCCTCGCAGGCGAACATGTTCGCCTCGATCTCCGCGGGCATCTCCGCCCTGTGGGGCCCGCTGCACGGTGGTGCCAACCAGTCGGTGCTGGAGATGCTCGAGGGCATCCAGGCCTCCGGCGGCGATGTCGACTCCTTCATCCGCAAGGTGAAGAACAAGGAGGACGGCGTCCGCCTGATGGGCTTCGGCCACCGGGTCTACAAGAACTTCGACCCGCGCGCCAAGATCATCAAGGCTGCCGCGCACGATGTCCTGTCGGCCCTCGGCAAGTCCGACGAGCTGCTGGACATCGCGCTGAAGCTGGAGGAGCACGCGCTCTCCGACGACTACTTCACCGAGCGCAAGCTGTACCCGAACGTCGACTTCTACACCGGCCTGATCTACCGGGCCATGGGCTTCCCGACCGAGATGTTCACGGTCCTGTTCGCCCTCGGCCGGCTGCCGGGCTGGATCGCCCAGTGGCACGAGATGATCAAGGAGCCGGGTTCCCGCATCGGCCGCCCGCGCCAGATCTACACGGGCGTGGTCGAGCGCGACTTCGTTCCGGTCGAGGAGCGCTGAGCAGCTTCTAGTGCCGCGACAGGCAACGTTCGCCCCGTCGCGACGCCCGGCACGCACTCTCGCCGCACC
>NZ_JBQQCE010000207.1:0-16229 GCF_052245645.1 Streptomyces sp. KR55
GAGCGAGGCGGTCGCCGCGTACGAGGCCGAGGGCTTCGAGATCACCGGCATGTACCCGGTGACCCGCGAGGCGGCCACGGGGCGGGTGGTCGAGTTCGACTGCGTGATGATGCGCGCGAAGGCGGCCCCCGCCGCCGACTGACACCGCCCGTGTGCGCGGCAGGTCGGGGCCCGGGACGGGTTGCCGTACATGGCAGCCCACCCGCCCCGTCGACCGCTCAGCCGGCCGCCGCCTTGGGCGCCGGCCCGCTGGTCCCCCGTACCACCAGCTTCGGCTCCAGCACCGCCTCGCGCGGCTCCAGCTCCTCGTCGTCCAGGCGCTCCACGGCGAACCGCACCGCGTGCTCCGCCATGAGGACCGCGTCCTGACGCACCGTGGTCAGGCCGATCGGCATCAGGTGGGAGAGGTGGCTGTCGTCGTAGCCGACGACGGACATGTCGCGCGGAACTTCGACGCCCGCCCGTGTCAGGGCCAACAACAGGCCCATCGCGCAACGGTCGTTGCCTGCGAGGACCGCCGTCGGCAACCGCCCCCCGCTGTCGCGCTCCGCCAGAAGCAGGCGGCCGGCCTCGATGCCCGACAGCTCGGTGTGGTCGCCGGGGATCACCCGCAGTTCCGACTCCAGCCCATGACGGCGCATCGCCGCCCGGTAGGCGCGCCGCCGCTCGGCCGAGCCGGGGCCCCGGCCGCCGTCGATGTGCACGATCCGGTGGTGACCCAGTTCGACGAGATGGTCCATGGCCTGCCGTATGCCCTTGCTCTCGGCGCTGTGGACGCTGTCGACGCGGGCCCCTGGCACGCGTCGGCCCACCGCGACGGCGACCGTGCGCCGGCCGAGTGCGTCCAGGTCCGCCGACGCCGCATCCGTGCCGAGCAGGATCACCGCCTCGCAGCGGTGGCCGAGCAGGGACTCGACCGCCCTGGACTCGCCCCGGCCCGGTGCGGTCGCCGAGAGCAGGACGTCGTACCCGAGTCGTTCCGCCTCGCCGTAGATGCCCTCCAGCAGGTCCGCGTGGAACGTGTGGTGGGCGGTGAACATCACGCCGAGCGTGCGGCTGCGGCCGCGGGCCAGCAGCCGGGCCGCGTTGTCGGGGCGGTAGCCGATCTCGTCGGCTACGCGCAGCACGCGCTCGCGGGTCTCCTGACTGGCCCCCGGCTGATCGCGGAAGACGATCGAGACCAGCGCCCGCGAGACACCCGCCTTCTCGGCGACGTCCGCCATCGTGGGCCGCTGCTTGCCCGATACATCCACTGCTGATCCCACCCTCCGACGCCGACCACCTTACGGGCGGCCGCGAAATCTCCTGGCAACAACCTATTGACATGACATTTGGGCTGGAGTCATCGTACTCGCCTAGAGCGCGCTAGTAGAGCGCGACAGTCGATCAAAGCTCCCCGGAGTCTCCGGTGCGAAGGGAAATCCGCGATGCCGTTCGAAGTGCTGACCATGGGCCGCGTCGGAGTGGATGTGTATCCGCTCCAGACGGGTGCGGGGCTGGCCGAGGTCACCTCGTTCGGCAAGTACCTGGGCGGCAGCCCGACCAATGTCGCCGTCGCCGCCGCCCGGTACGGGCACTCCTCGGCCGTGATCACCAGGACGGGCCGCGACCCGTTCGGCGACTTCGTCCGTACGGCGCTGGACGGCTACGGCGTCGACAGCCGCTTCGTCGGTACGTCGGACATCGCACCGACCCCGGTGACGTTCTGCGAGATCTTCCCGCCGGACGACTTCCCGCTGTACTTCTACCGCCTGCCCAAGGCTCCCGACCTGGACATACGCCCAGAGGAACTGGACCTGGGCGCCGTCCGTGACGCGAGGATCCTCTGGGTCACCGGCACGGGGCTGAGCGAGGAGCCGAGCCGCAGCGCGACCCTTGCGGCCCTCGCCCACCGTGCGACGTCGGGCACGACCGTCTTCGACCTCGACTGGCGGCCGATGTTCTGGGCCGACCCGGCCGAGGCCCGTGCGCACTACGCCGAGGCGCTGCGGCACACCACCGTCGCCGTGGGCAACCTCGCCGAGTGCGAGGTTGCCACCGGTGAGCGGGAGCCGTACGCCGCCGCGAAGGCGCTGCTCGCGGCCGGGGTGCAGCTGGCGGTGGTGAAGCAGGGGCCGAAGGGCGTGCTGGCCATGGGCCACGACGGCTCGATTGCCGAGATCCCGCCGGTCCCGGTGGACGTCGTCAACGGCCTCGGTGCCGGCGATGCCTTCGGCGGCGCGCTCTGTCACGGCCTGCTGTCCGGCTGGGACACCCGCCGGACGGTGACGTTCGCCAACGCCGCCGGCGCCATCGTCGCGAGCCGGCTGGCGTGCTCCGACGCGATGCCGACCGAGGCCGAGGTGGAGGCGCAGCTCCGCGCAGCCACCCCCATCGAACGAGAGGTGTGAGGACGTGCTGTCCGACAAGGTGAGCCGGATCGTGGATGCCCGGGTCAACGACCCCGGCGCCATCGCGGCGGCGGCCGCCCGGCGCGTGAAGGCCACGTCGCTGCTCGGCGAGCACGGCAAGGCGATGATCGTCGCCGCCGACCACCCGGCGCGTGGCGCCAACGCGGTGGGCGGCGATCCGTCCGCCATGGCCGACCGTTTCGAGCTGCTGGACCGCATGTGCGTCGCCCTCGAGCGGCCGGGTGTGACCGGCGTCCTCGCGACCGCTGACATCCTGGAGGACCTGCTCCTGCTCGGCGTTCTCGACGGCAAGAGCGTCTTCGGCTCCATGAACCGGGCCGGCCTCGCGGGCTCGGTCTTCGAGATCGACGACCGCTTCACCGGCTACGACGCCGAGACGATCGCCGCGATGGGCTTCGACGGCGGCAAGATGCTCACCCGTATCGCCCTGGACGACGCGGCGACGCCCTCCGTCCTGGAGAACACCGCCCGCGCCGTGGACGAGCTGAATGACCGTCATCTCGTAGCGGTGGTCGAGCCGTTCATCTCCCGCTGGCAGGACGGGAAGATCCGTAACGACCTCTCCCCCGACGCCGTCACCAAGTCGATCACGATCGCCTCGGGCCTCGGCAGGCGTACCGCCTACACCTGGCTGAAGCTGCCGGTCGTCGACGACATGGAGCGCGTGCTCGCCTCCTCCACGCTGCCCGCGCTGCTGCTGGGCGGCGAGGTCAAGGATCCCGACGCTGCCTTCGCCTCCTGGGGCAAGGCGCTCAAGCTGCCCACCGCGCAGGGCCTGGTCGTCGGCCGCTCCCTGCTCTACCCCTCGGACGGCGACGTCGCCGGTGCCGTGGACCGGGCGGTGAGCCTGCTGTGACGTACCCGAGCAAATACCACCTGCCCAAGGGGACTTCGGCCGACGGCCCCTACGACCTTCTGGTCACGCCCGAGTCGGCGGGCTGGGGATACTCCGGCCTCAGGATCCTGACCCTGGGCCCGGGGGAGGCGCACACCCTGTCCACCGGGGAGTCCGAGTTCCTGGTTCTGCCGCTCGAGGGCGGATGCACTGTCACCGTCGACGGGCAGATCTTCGAACTCGGAGGCCGGACCGGTGTGTTCGCTTCGGTCACCGACTTCGCGTATCTGCCGCGCGCGTCGGAGGCCCTGATCAGCAGCGCATCCGGTGGGAGGTTCGCGCTGCCCTCCGCCCGTACCGAGCGCGGCGGACCGCCCGCCCGGTACGGGCGCAAGGAGGACGTCCCGGTCGAACTGCGCGGCGCCGGAGCCTGCTCGCGGCAGGTCAACAACTACTGCCTGCCCGGCACCTTCGACGCCGAGCAGCTGCTGGTGTGCGAGGTACTCACACCCGGCGGCAACTGGTCCTCCTACCCGCCGCACAAGCACGACGAGGCCCGTCCCGGCGAGGAGTCCGAGCTGGAGGAGATCTACTACTTCCAGGTCGCGGACGAGAACGGCTTCGGGTATCAGCGGGTGTACGGCACCGAGGAACGACCCATCGACGTGCTCGCCGAGATCCGCTCCGGCGACACGGTCCTGATCCCGCACGGCTGGCACGGCCCGTCGATCGCCGCGCCCGGCTACGACCTCTACTACCTCAACGTCATGGCAGGCCCGGGCCAGGACCGCGCCTGGCTGATCTGCGACGACCCGGCACACGGGTGGGTGCGTTCGACGTGGGAGTCCCAGAACGTCGACGACCGGCTGCCTTTCGGAGAGGACCGATGAACACCGTACGACTGACCACCGCCCAGGCCCTCGTCCGCTTCCTGGCGAACCAGTACAGCGAGCGCGACGGCCAGGAGCAGCGGCTGATCCCCGGCGTCTGGGGCATCTTCGGGCACGGCAACGTGGCCGGCCTCGGCCAGGCCCTCCTCCAGGCCGCCGTCACTCAAGAGGCGGACCTGCCCTACTACTTGGCCCGCAACGAACAGGGCATGGTCCACGCGTCGGTGGCCTACGCGAAGATGCGCGACCGGCTGGCCACCTTCGCCTGCACCGCGTCGACCGGACCCGGCTCGACGAACATGATCACGGGTGCGGCGCTCGCGACCACCAACCGGATCCCGGTGCTGCTGCTGCCGTCCGACATGTTCGCCACCCGCACCGCCGACCCCGTACTGCAGCAGCTGGAGGACACCCGCGGCGGGGACGTCACCGTCAACGACGCCTTCCGAGCTGTATCGAAGTACTTCGACCGCATCTCACGCCCCGAGCAGCTGATCCCGGCCGCACTCGCGGCGATGCGGGTGCTGACCGACCCGGTGGAGACCGGTGCCGTCACACTCGCGCTCCCGCAGGACGTGCAGGCCGAGGCGTACGACTGGCCGGTCGCCTTCTTCCGGCGGCGGGTGTGGCACGTGGGCCGTCCCGTGCCGGAGGCGGCCGCCGTCGAACGGGCCGCCGCGCTGCTCCGTAACGCGACGAAGCCGCTGATCGTGGCGGGCGGTGGCGTCGTGTACTCCGGTGCCGAGACCCAGCTGCGGGCCTTCGCCGAGGCCACCGGTATCCCGGTCGCGGACACCCACGCCGGCAAGGGCGCAGTGCCATGGGACCACCCCTGCGCGGTCGGCGGCATCGGCTCCACCGGTTCGTATGCGGCGAACGAACTGGCGAAGGAGGCCGATGTCGTCCTCGGCATCGGTACCCGCTACTCCGACTTCACCACCGCCAGCCACACCGTCTTCGGCAACCCCGACGTCACCTTCGTCAACCTCAACGTCGCCCGCCTGGACGCCGTCAAGCACTCGGCCGAACCCCTGGTGGCCGACGCCCGGCTCGGCCTCCAGGCCCTCGCCGGAGCGCTGACAGACTGGGAGGTCGACCCCGCGTACCGCGAGCACACGCGCCAACTGATCTCCCGCACCCGGGAAATCGAGGACCGCTGCTTCACCGTCGGTCACGGCCCTCTGCCTGCCCAGACCGAGATCCTCGGCGCGCTCAACGACGTCCTCGACGACCGTGCCGTCGTCATCAACGCGGCCGGCTCCATGCCGGGCGACCTCCAGCAGCTGTGGCGGGCGCGGGATCCGAAGGCCTACCACGTCGAGTACGCGTACTCCTGCATGGGCTACGAGGTCGCCGCCGGTCTCGGCGCGAAGATGGCCGACCCGTCGCGCGAGGTCGTCGTCCTCGTCGGCGACGGCTCGTATCTGATGATGGCTCAGGAGATCGTGACCATGGTCTCCGAGGGCCTGAAGGTCATCATCG
Source organism: Streptomyces sp. KR55 (assembly GCF_052245645.1). Lineage (NCBI taxonomy): Bacteria > Bacillati > Actinomycetota > Actinomycetes > Kitasatosporales > Streptomycetaceae > Streptomyces > Streptomyces sp. KR55. The sequence continues at coordinate 5,619 of NZ_JBQQCE010000207.1, forward strand.
TCCTCGTCCAGAACCACGGCTTCGCCTCCATCGGCGCACTGTCGGAGGTGCTCGGCTCGCAGCGTTTCGGCACCAAGTACCGCTATCGCGACGGCAATTCCGGCCTTCTTGACGGCGACGTCCTTCCCGTCGACCTGGCGGCGAATGCATCGAGCCTCGGCGCGGACGTCCTGCACGCCACGTCGGTGGAGGAGTTCCGTACGGCGATGGAGAAGGCCAAGGCCGCCCAGCGCACCACTGTCGTCCACGTCGAGACCGACCTGTACGGGCCCAACCCCCCCGCACACGGCTGGTGGGACGTCCCCGTCAGCCAGACCTCCGCCCTCGACACCACCCGCACCGCATACGAGACGTACGCCTCCCACAAGCGCACCCAGCGGCACTACCTGTAAGGAAACCCTCAACGTGAAGACCATCCAGCACTGGATCGACGGGTCGACCGTCCCCCGTACGGACACCGCCCCGGTGTTCAACCCCGCCACCGGCCAGGAACAGGCCCGCGTCGTCCTCGGCTCGGCCGCCGACGTCGACACGGCCGTCTCCGCCGCCGCGAAGGCCTTCGAGACCTGGTCGGAGTCCTCCCTGACCCAGCGCACCCAGGTCATGTTCGCCTTCCGGCAACTCCTCGTCGACCACGAGGAAGAACTCGGCCGGATCATCTCCGCCGAGCACGGCAAGACCGTCGACGACGCACGCGGCGAGATCACACGCGGCCGCGAGGTCGTCGAGTTCGCCTGCGGCCTCGGCGACGTGCTGAAGGGATCCTTCTCCGACCAGGTCTCCCGCGGCGTCGACGTACACAACTTCCGCCAGCCCCTCGGCGTCGTCGCCGGTATCACGCCGTTCAACTTCCCCGCCATGGTGCCCCTGTGGATGCACCCCATCGCCATCGCGACGGGCAATACCTTCATCCTCAAGCCCAGCGAACGCGACCCCTCCGCCGCCAACTTCGTCGCCGAGCTCTACCAGAAGGCAGGCCTGCCCGACGGCGTCTTCAACGTCGTCCACGGCGGCAAGCCCGCCGTCGACGCCATCCTCACCCACCCCGGCATCCAGGCCGTCTCCTTCGTCGGCTCCACCCCGATCGCCAAGTACGTCCACCAGCAGGCCACCGCGCACGGCAAGCGCGTTCAGGCCCTCGGCGGCGCCAAGAACCACGCCGTCGTCCTGCCCGACGCCGACCTGGAGTTCGCCGCCAACCACATCACCGCCGGCGCCTACGGCTCCGCAGGCGAGCGCTGCATGGCCGTCTCCGTCGCTGTCGCGGTCGGTGACGCGGCCGACGGGCTGGTCGAGGTGCTGGCGCGCAAGGCCCGCGAAGTGAAGGTCGGCCCCGGCGACACCCCTGGCACGGAGATGGGGCCGCTGGTCACCAAGGCCGCTCAGGAGCTCGTCGAGAACGCCGTCGCCACCGCCCACGCCCAGGGCGCCACCGTCGTCGTCGACGGCCGCGGACTGAAGATCGACGGCCACGAGGACGGCTTCTTCACCGGCCCCTCCCTCCTCGACCACGTCACCACCGAGATGGATGCCTACAAGGAGGAGCTGTTCGGACCGGTCCTCGCCATCGTCCGCGTCGACACCCTCGACGAGGCCATCGACCTCATCAACGCCAACCCCTACGGCAACGGAACCGCCCTGTTCACCGCCTCCGGCGAAGCCGCACGCCGCTTCCAGCGCAACGTCAGGGTCGGCATGATCGGTGTCAACGTGCCGGTGCCCGTGCCGATGTCCTACTACTCCTTCGGCGGCTGGAAGGACTCCCTCATCGGCGACTCCCCCATCCACGGCCCCGAAGGCATCCGCTTCTACACCCGCCCCAAGGTCGTCACCACCCGCTGGCCCCAGCCCAAGCAGCAGGTGACCGCAGGCTTCACCTTCCCCACCTCCAGCTGAAACCTCCCTCTCCCCGAAGGACACACACCATGGCAACGGCGCCATCCCCGCTCCGCACCACCGTGGGCAACCTGTGCCTCGGCTCCGCCCCAGACTCCTGGGGGATCTGGTTCCCCGAGGACGAGCACCAGGTCCCGTACACCCGCTTCCTCGACGAACTGACCGAGGCCGGTTACCAGTGGCTCGAACTGGGACCGTACGGCTACCTCCCCACCGAACCGCAGCGCCTGAAGGAAGAGCTGGACCTCCGCGGGCTGCAGGTCTCCGGCGGCACCGCGTTCGGTGCACTGCACCGCCCGGAAGCCTGGGACGAGATGCTCGCCCACGTCCGGCAGGTCGCCGCGCTGACGGCAGCCGCGGGCGCGCACCACCTCGTCCTCATCCCGCCGATGTACCGGGACGAGAAGACCGGCGCGTTCACCGAGCCGCCCGAGCTGACCGCCGAGCAGTGGGCGGGCTTCGGCCGGGCCGCCGACCGGCTCGGCAGGCTGCTGCTCGACGAGTACGACGTGCGGCTCGTCGTCCACCCGCACGCCGACAGCCACATCCAGACCCAGCCGGAGATCGAGCGGCTGCTGAACGAGTCCGACAGCTGCTACACGAACCTGTGCCTGGACACCGGGCACGTCGCGTACGGTGGCGGCGACAACCTCGACCTGATCCGTCGTTTCGGTGAGCGCGTGGGCTACGTCCACATCAAGCAGATGGACCCGGCCGTCCTCGCCCAGGTCGCCGCCGAGAACCTCTCCTTCGGCGAGGCCGTCAAGCGCGGCGTGTGCGTGTCGCCCCCGGCCGGTGTGCCGAACCCGGCCGACGTGGTGGCCGAACTCGCCGGGCTCGACGCCGAGTTGTTCGTGATCGTCGAGCAGGACCTGTACCCGTGCGCTCCCGACGTACCGCTGCCCATCGCCGTACGCACCCGTGAGCACCTGGCCGGCTGCGGCCTCACCGGAACCCGACGCCCGACCATCAACCGGTAAGGGGACTGCCATGGACGTCAGGGACGACGCGGTCACGGCACCTGCTGCAGTGGCGGACGACGCTCCGCCGACGGTCTCCCGCAGGCTGCGGCTCATCACGGTCATCGCCACCTTCGGCGGACTCCTCTTCGGCTATGACACCGGCGTCATCAACGGCGCCCTGCCCTATATGACGGACGACCTCGGCCTGACCGCGGTCACCGAGGGCATGGTCACCAGCTCGCTGCTGCTCGGCGCCGCCCTCGGGGCCGTCGTGGGCGGCCGGATGTCGGACCAGCGCGGCAGGCGCCGCACCGTCCTCGCCCTTGCGGTGCTGTTCTTCGTCGGTGCCCTCGGATGCACCCTCGCGCCGACGACGGAAGTCATGATCGTCGCACGCTTCGTGCTCGGCCTCGCGGTCGGCGGCGCCTCGGTGACCGTGCCCGTGTATCTCGCGGAGGTCTCCCCCGCCGAGCGGCGCGGCGCGCTGGTCACCCGTAACGAACTCATGATCGTCAGCGGGCAGTTGCTGGCCTTCACGTCCAACGCGATCATCGCTCAGGTCGGTGGCGAGTCCGGCGGTGTCTGGCGCTGGATGCTGGTGGTCGCGACGCTTCCGGCCGTCGTGCTCTGGTTCGGCATGCTGGTCATGCCGGAGAGCCCCCGCTGGCTGGCCTCCAAGAGCCGCTTCGGCGAGGCCTTCGAGGTGCTCAAGCAGGTCAGGTCCGAGGCGCGGGCGCAGGCCGAGCTGAGCGAGGTGTCCGCGCTCGCCGTCAAGGACGAGCGGGAGAAGCTCGGCGGCTGGAAGGACATGAGGGCCGTGCCCTGGGTGCGCAGGCTGATGTTCGTCGGCTTCGGCATCGCGATCGTGCAGCAGATCACCGGCGTCAACACGATCATGTACTACGGCACCCAGATCCTCACCGACGCCGGCTTCGCCTCGGACAGCGCCCTGACGGCCAACATCGCCAACGGTGTGATCTCGGTGCTGGCCACTTTCGTCGGGATCTGGCTGCTGAGCCGCGTCAACCGTCGCCCGATGCTGATGGCCGGTCAGATCGGCACCACCAGCGCCCTGTTGCTGATCGGCGTCTTCTCCCTCACGCTCCCCGAGGGCACGGGCCGTGCGTACGCCGTGCTCGCCATGACCATCACCTTCCTCGCCTTCCAGCAGGGCGCGATCTCCCCGGTGACCTGGCTGATGCTGTCGGAGATCTTCCCGATGCGAATGCGCGGCTTCGGCATGGGCGTCGCGGCCGTGGTGCTGTGGCTGACCAACTTCGTGATCGGCCTGGTCTTCCCGTCGCTGGTCTCCGGGATCGGGATCTCCAACACGTTCTTCCTCTTCGTCGTGGCGGGACTCTTCTCCCTCACCTTCGTGAAGCTCTACGTCCCCGAGACCAAGGGCCGCACCCTCGAGAACCTCGAAGCGGAACTCCGGGCCCGCTTCTCCTGAACTCCCTCAAGGAACTCTGCTCATGACTGTACGTGTAGGTGTCATCGGCACCGGAATGATCGGCCAGGACCACATACGGCGGCTCACCGACGTCATCACGGGGGCTCGCGTCACCGCGGTGACGGACCTCGACGCCGCCCGCGCGGCGGAGGTCGCCGCCCGCATCGGCGCCACCGCCGTGCCGACCGGCACCGACCTGATCGACTCCCCCGAGGTGGACGCCGTCCTCGTCACCTCCTGGGGCCCCACCCACGCCGAGCACGTCCTGAACGCCATCGCGGCCGGCAAGCCGGTGTTCTGCGAGAAGCCGCTCGCCACGACCGCCGAGGACTGTCTGCGCATCGTCGAGGCCGAGCGGGCGCACGGCCGCCGCCTGGTCCAGGTCGGCTTCATGCGCCGCTTCGACGCCGGGTACCGCCAGATGAAGGAGGTGCTGGCCGCCGGCTCCCTGGGCACGCCGCTGATCGTGCACTGCGCCCACCGCAACCCGACCGTGCCGGACTCCTACACCTCCGCGATGGCCGCCCAGGACACGGCGGTCCACGAGATCGACGTACTGCGCTGGCTGCTCGACGACGAGATCGTCTCCGCTCAGGTGATCACCCCGCGCGCCACGAGCAAGCGGTTCGCGCACCTGAAGGACCCGCAGATCATGCTCTTCAAGACCGCGAACGGCGTCCGCATCGACCTCGAGGTCTTCGTCAACTGCCAGTACGGCTACGACATCCAGTGCGAGACGGTGGGCGAGGACGGCCTGGTCCGGCTGCCCGACCCGGCAGCCGTCGGCATCCGTACCGCGGGGCGGCACAGCACCGCCGTACTCCAGGACTGGAAGGGCCGGTTCGTGGACGCCTTCGACACGGAGTTCCGCGAGTGGATCGCCTCGGTCGAGGCCGGCGCCGAACCCACGGGACCGTCGGCCTGGGACGGCTACGCCGCCACCGTCATCACCGACGCGGCCGTGCGCTCCCTGGAGACGGACGGCCAGGTCGTCACCGTCGACATGAAGCCCCGGCCCGCGCTCTACGGAGGCACGGCATGAAGATCGCCCTCGATCCGTACATGTTCCGCGCACTTCCCATGGACGACATGGTGCGCACGGTCGCCGAACTCGGCTACGAGTACATCGAGTTGTCACCGCGCGACGACTTCATGCCGTTCTTCCTGCACCCCCGGGCGGACGACGCACGTGTCGTGGAACTGAAGAACTCCCTGCGCACGCACGGCGTGCAACTCTCCTCCGTACTGCCTCTGTACAAGTGGTCCTCGCCGGACGAGCCCGAGCGGCAGGCCGCCGTCCGCTACTGGAAGCGGATGATCGAGATCACGGCCGAGCTCGAATGCCCGCTGATGAACTCGGAGTTCAACGGCCGCCCCGAGCGCGCCGCCGAGAGCGAGGCGGCGTTCTGGCGCTCGATGGAGGAGCTGCTGCCGGTCTTCGAGCGGGAGGGTATCGCCCTCAACCTGGAGGCGCACCCGGACGACTTCTGCGAGGAGAACTCCCCCGCGGTCGACCTGGTCCGCGCCATCAACAAACCGTGGGTGAACTACCTCTACTGCGCCCCGCACTCCTTCCACCTGTCCGGGGCAGACCCGAAGGCGGACATCGCGGCGATGATGCGCTACGCGGGCGACAAGCTCCAGCATGTGCACATCGCGGACTCCTTCAACCACAAGGGATCCTCCGGACTGCGCTACATCCTCAACCCGCCGGGCACCACCGCCCGCATCCACCAGCACCTCGACATCGGTCAGGGCGAGGTGGACTGGGACGCCTTCTTCGGCACCCTGCGCGAGCTGGACTTCGACGGCGTCGCCACGGCCTGCGTCTTCGCCTGGGAGGAACGGGCCCACGAATCCTCGGCGTTCATGCTGGACCGCATCCGCAAGGAACTCGCGGCATGAGCTGCCGCGCTCAGCGCCACGGCTGACCTTCGCAAACCAACGCCGTGCACCGGCTCCTCGACGGGAGCCGGTGCACGGCGTCCCTGCTGCACAGGCTCGGATTGCAGCGCGCCCGATGATCAACCGCCGCACCGAAGCACACGAGGGCGCTCGTCCGCATATATCTGCGCCCTCGATGCGCTGGCGCTCGCCATATCCGGTGAACAGCGCCCCTGCCATATGGCCGTGCCGTCGTGCGCCCCGTAGCACTTAGGGACACGAACCGCCCACCCACGGAAGCAAGGCGCCAACGAGAACACAGACAACCTTTGGTCTGCGGGCACCAAGGCCCGACACCACGCAGGAGGTTTGTTCATGGCACTGGCACAGTGGACGCACGCGATGGAATGGCTGGCCGCAGCTGCACAGGACCCCCGGGCCTGCAAGAAGGACTGGCAGCACGGCAGTACCGGAGTCCACCTTCTGGCCGCCGGACGCTTCTGGGACGTACTGATCGTCCCCGCATGCCTCGGGCTGCGCGCCGCCGACTGCCTCGACGGCATTCCCCGCCTCGTCCCCGGCCCTGTTCTCCTGGACGAAAGGCGACAGCAAGTCGGTTTCTTCCTGCCGCCCGACCCCTTGTCCACCTGGGTCGGCCAGGGCACGCGCTATGTCGCAAAAGGCGGATGGATCGCCGCCCCTGCCCCGCACTGCCGCTGGGGAGACCTGCGCTGGCTCCGCCCGCCCGATGGCAGCGGCACCCTGACTGCGCCCGAGGCCATGGAACTCGTCCTGTTCCGAGCCATGAACGAGGTGGTCCGCTCCCACGGCGTCCGGCATCACAGGCACGAGCTCCCCCACCGGAGCGTCGACACGCAGGCCGTTCCTGTCGGCTACCGCTGGGGAATGGCCAGTTCGCGGCCGCGGTAGAAGCCTTCCCGCTCCTCGACGACGTAGGGGGCCATGGCTTCACGCCGCTGGTCTTCCGGCTCGGAGGCCCGCCAGGCGTCGCATGCCTCCTTGGAGTCCCAGAACGACACCCCGGTGATCTCCTGTCCGTCCTCGGACCAGTACGCGAAGGCGCGGCGCAGCCCCTGCGGGGAGGAGGGCGGGCGCCATGCCCGCTCGAACTCCTCCAGGGTGCCCGGCCGGACGCGGCGCGTCGTCACCCAGACGAAGTGCTCCTCCATCGCAGCCTCCTCCACATGACCGGTTCGGCTCACCGGCCCCTCTCGGACCACCGTAGGTGCAAAGCACCGCGCGTGCCTGCGGACGTTTCCGGTCGTGAGGCCGGTGGAGGACCATGAAAAGAGAAACGGTGCGCGAATGGCGAGGTGCGCTATGCATGGACGAATCAAGGGCAAGACGCTGGTCGCCAGGGATGAGGGTGACAGCACCGATGGTGTCGTCATCAAGCTTTATGGCGAGGAGACCAACGGGGCCATCTCGATCATAGAGCAGCCGTTCGAGCCCGGGATTCTTCTCCCGCCGCACGTTCACGAGAACGATGTCTGGCTCTACGTGCTCGAAGGGGAAATGCATGTCCGGGTCGACGACGAGGTCGTCAAGGCGACAGACGGGTGCTGGGTGCTGAAGCCTCGCCGAATCCCCCACACCATGTGGAACGCGGGGCACGAGCCGGCGCGCATCATCGAACTGTATACGCCAGGTGGGTTCGAGCTTTTCTTCATCGACTTCGAAGAACGGTTGCGACAGGGGCCGGTCGGGCTCGACGAACTGAATCGCCTCGGCGAGCCGCACGGAATCCGTTTCTTCGACGACTGGATTCCCGACCTCAAAGCCACTTACAACCTGCGAGTCGTCGGCGAATAGCTCCCACCTTTGACGGCACGGACGATCGCCGAGTGCATTCCGTCCGCGACCTGATGCGTCGACGTGATCTCCACGTCGGTGAACCCTGCGTCCTCAAGCCCCTGCCGGTACTCGGCGAAGGACAGGGCGCCCGCGATGCAGCCGACGTATGCGCCGCGCTCGGCGCGCTGGTCGGGGGTGAGGTGATCCTCGGCCACGACGTCCGTCACGCCGACGCGTCCGCCGGGGCCCAGAACGCGGAACATCTCGGCGAAGACGGCGGGCTTGTCCACCGACAGGTTGATCACGCAGTTGGAGATGACGGCGTCGACGCTGTTCGCGGGCAGCGGCACGGACTCGATGGCGCCCTTGAGGAACTCCACGTTCGTCGCGCCGGCCTTCTGTGCGTTCGCCCGGGCGAGGGCGAGCATCTCGTCGGTCATGTCCAGCCCGTACGCCCTGCCGCGCGGCCCGACCCGGCGCGCGGACAGCAGCACGTCGATGCCGCCGCCGGAGCCGAGGTCCAGCACGCGTTCTCCCTCGCGCAGTTCCGCCACCGCGAGCGGGTTGCCGCAGCCCAGGGAGGCCGCGACCGCATCGGCCGGGAGTCCGTCGCGGTCCTCGGCTCCGTAGAGGCCGGCCCCGAAGCCCTCGTCGATCTCGACCGCCTGCGGACCGCAGCAGCCGCCGCTGCTCTGCGGACCGCACGACGCGGCACCACCCTCCAGCACCTTCACGGCGGCAGCGGCATAGCCCACGCGGACGGCTTCCCGTACCTCTTCGGGTGTCTGCTCGGTCATGGCAGCACTCCTCACGGGATCGACATCCATAAAAACAAGACTGCGCCTTGAATCGACAGACGTCAACATAGAGGTACGTCGAATCAAGCTGGCCAGGTCGTGGATCACACCGGCCACCTCCTCCCGGTCCGTGTCGCCCATGTCCCGACTGGACGGCACGACTTGAAGCAGCCGGGTCAGCTCCTCGGCTTGCGGCCCGGTCAACGCGACCCTAGGTTCAGGTCGTCGGATTATTCCGACAAAGCAGACATAACACCTATGTCGGCTTTCCCTCAGTGGCACCCGCAAGGAGAATTCATGTCGGTGATGACCGGTACTCAACCCCTCCAGCAGTTCGGCGCACAGCTCGGCGGTCAGCAGCTGGGCGGTGCGCAGCAGATCGCCCAGGTGGTCCAGCAGTCCATCCAGCAGGCGTGTCAGCAGACGGCCCAGCAGGTCGCGCAGCAGGTGCAGCAGACGTTCCAGCAGATCCAGCAGATCCAGCAGCAGATGCAGCAGCAGCCGGGCCTGGCCCAGCAGGCGCATCCGTACCTGGCTCTCGCGCTGCACCGCGCGCTGCACTCGGGCATCCGCCACGCCGTGGAGCAGTCCGTACAGCAGGCACTGCCCACCGCGATCGTGACCCTGCTCCAGCAGAGCCAGCAGAGCCAGCAGAGCCAGCAGGGTCAGCCGGGCCAGCAGGGCATGCAGGGCCAGCAGTGGGGCGGTGGGTTCGGCCAGCAGCAGTACCCGCAGTACCAGCAGCAGCCCGGCTTCGGCTTCGGCCAGATGGGTCAGCCGTTCGGTATGGGCTGACACCTGGGCAGCGCACGCGGTGTGCCCGGACTGGTTCCGGGCACACCGCGTCACCGTGGAAGCGGTCACGTGGAAGCGGGAGCTGCCCCAACGGCCGGATCAGGAGCACGAGTTACGACGTAAGCGTGGTGAAGGTGGACGTGATGGTCAAGGAAAGGCCCGGAAACAGCGGGGCGAGCGGGCCGGGGGGTGGTGCGGGGGCTGCTGGAGAAGGACCGGAGGGCAGGGAGACGGAGGCGGCCGGGAAAGGCGCGCAGTCCCTCCCCGTGCAGCCGCGCCGGGAGCGGTACATGGTGACACCGCTGCCGCAGCAACTGCTCCCACCAGGAGTGCCCGAACTCAGTATGGATGCGGTGTGTGACCAGTTGGGGCGCATGCCCGACGTCAAGGTGACCCGCAGACTCCGGCCGTCGGAGAAGCTGCGATCGACCGGTCTGCCCCCCGCCTGCCCGGAGATCGCGGTCGTCGAGGCACCCGGGGCTCAGCTGCCGGCGATGCGGACACTGCATGTACACATCGAGCCGGACCTGCCGCTGTCCGCGGCCGTACCCGCCGCCGCGCCGGCCGTGGGGATCGCGCTGCGTGATCCAGGACTGGTCATGCCGCTGGAACAGCCGGTGGAGATCTCGCTGCGCGTCTGCGGCCCGGACGGAGAACCGCTGGCCGGCGCGGGTGTGTTCCTGATCGGGTCGTCATGGCCCGGCCAGGGTGTCACCGGCTCCGACGGTACGGTCACCGTCACGCTGCCCACGGAGACGGTGCAGTCCATCCAGGCGCTGTACGTCCGGCCCGTGGGCGGCTACACCGACCGCTGGATCAGTCGTCCGGACCTGTCGGTGACCGGGGAGAACCTGGTCACCCTCACGCCACTGGCCAGGGTGTACCCAGGGCTGGAGGACAGGCAACAGTACGGCTGGGGCCAGCAGGCCATGCGGCTGGACCGGCTGCCTCCCACGTTCCGCGCATTCGGGATCAAGGTCGGGGTCATCGGGTCGGGCGTCGCCGCCGA
>NZ_JBQQCE010000208.1:0-16144 GCF_052245645.1 Streptomyces sp. KR55
GTTGTGCCGAGTGGTAGTAGGCGCGAGCCAGCAGCAGCCTGGGGCCGGTCTGCTCCGGGGCCTCCTCGACGACGGCGGCGAGCAGCTTCGCGGCGCCGATGTAGTCCTTGGCCTCGAAGAGCAGCTGGGCCCGCTCCCAGCGTTCGACGGTGGTCTCCTCGTGCGGGACCCCGGCGCCGTTGTCGAACAGGTGCAGGGCGCTTGCCCAGCGGTCGGGCGCGACGCCGCCGTTCGCCCGGTAGTCGTTGAAGTTCTCGGTCATCAGGACTCCTTTCCTGGCTGCCGCGTGCTCGGCGTCGCGGGCGGCGTGCAGGTCCTCGTAAACACGCTGCGGAACGCCCCTATTCCGCTGGCTGCGTCCGGAAGATCAGACACGTTGATTGACGAGTCACCTAACCTTCCCTAAGGTACGCGGTTGACGAATCAACCACGACCTGCGTCCAGACCGCCCGCAGCGGAGGCCGCACGGGAAGGAACCACCCCATGTACATCACCGCCGCCGTCCTCAGCGTGCTCCTCGCCCTCGTCACGCTGGCCGCGGGTGCACCCAAGTCGCTGCTCAAAGGTGACGTCTCCGCCGGGCTGCAGTCGCACATGGGGCTGAGTACGGGTCTCGTCCGCTTCATCGGGCTGGCCGAGGTGGCCGCCGCCGTGGGTCTGATCGTGGGGCTCTTCTGGCAGCCTCTGGGCATCGCGGCCGCCATCGGCTTCGCGATCACGATGGTCGGCGCAGTGGGGTTCCACGCGAAGGCCGGTGACTACGCCGACCCCGCCACCCGGGGGAACGCCATGGCCCCCTTCATCCTGATCGTGCTTTCCATTGCCACCGCCGTGACGCTCGGACTGGCCATGTGACCCCGCCCCAGGCTGTACCGGCCGCCCCCGCGGCAGCCGGTACAGTCTCGCTCGCCCATCGCCAGACACCTGAACCGTGCGCCACCGTGCCATGTGCCCCTGGCTCCATGGATCAGGACGCGTCCTCATCCAACTTCGCCACCACCCGTTCGGAGATCTCGGCCAGCGTCCGCAGTTCCGCCGGCGTGACGTGGTCGAGGAACAGGGTGCGCACCGCCTCCACATGCAGCGGGGCAGCGGCCTCGATCGCGGCACGCCCCGCGTCCGTGATCACCACGAACGCGCCGCGCCCGTCCTCGGCACACTCGTCCCGCACCACCAGCCCACGCTTCGCCATGCGGGCGATGTGGTGGGACATCCGGCTCTTCTCCCACTCCAGCGCCCGGGCAAGATCGAGAAACCGCTGCCGCCCTTCCGGCACATCCGTCAGCTGGACCAGCACCGCAAAGTCGGCGGCCGACAGGTTCGACTCGGTTTGCAGCAAGCGCGACAGACGGCCCCCGAGCCTCTCGTGCAGCCGGACAAAGCCCCGCCACGCACGCTGCTCTTCTGGCGTCAACCACCGCACCGTTTCTTCCATACAGGAAGTGTAAACGTAGTTGACAGTTCACCGAGCTGTATCCGCGGTGCTCAGCCCGTCCGCCGAGCCCTCAACTGGCTGCGGTAGCTGTGGCGCTCATTCAGCTCACCTCGATCTTCGAGGCGTTCTCGGCCAGCCAGGCGTCGAAGCTCTTGAGCGCCGGGTTGAGTTCCCGCAGCCGGTTCAGATCACGGGCGCCGGTGAACTCCCGGTCGAAGTCGCCGTAGTACTGGAACATGTTGCCGATCTCTTCGGCCGCCGGGATGTCGAGGGTGCGGAAGACGTCGTAGGGGACGGACTGGAAGCGCACCGGTTCGCCGATCGCGGCCCCCAACTTCTCCGCGTACTGGGCGCCGGTGAGGTGATCGCCCGCCAGGCCGATGGTGCTGCCGATGAACTGCTCGCCACCCTTGAGGATGGCGTGAGCCGTGCGGCCGATGTCCGCCACATCCACCCCGGAAAGGAGCTTGCCGTCCTCCAGCGGCAGGGTCAGCGTCAGTGCGCCGTCCTCGGCGCGCCGGGGGCCCATGCCCTGCAGGAAGCCCTGGAAGAAGAAGGTGGTGTTCAGGAAGGTCGTCGGCACTCCGGCCTGCCTGAACAGTTCGTTACCCTCACCCTTGGCGTCGAAGTGCGGCACGTTGTACTTGTCCTGCAGGACGGGCATCCGGCCGTCGTCCACCGGCAGCAGCTCGCGGGTGTCCTCCAGCGTGGACCAGACCACGTGGCGCAGGCCGGCGGCCTTGGCGGCCCGGACCAGGACGTTGATCTCGTCCGTCTCCTTGGCCGCCGAGCCGTGCGCCCAGAAGTTGGTGACGAGGAAGGCGCCGTAGGCACCCTCGAACGCCTTGTGCACGGTCGGCTCGTCATGGAAGTCCGCCCGCACGACCTCGGCCCCGAGCTCGGCGAGCTCCCTGGCCGCGGGCGAGTCGGGGTTCCGGGTCAGCGCGCGCACCGCAAAGCCCGAATCCGGATCGGCGAGGATCGCCCGTGCGGCGCCGCCGCCCTGTGCACCCGTCGCTCCGGCGATCGCGATGATCTTCTTGTCGCTCATACCAGTTACCCCTGTCCAAGGAGAGAAACTTCTAGTTGACGCATCAACTAATGCTGAAGCTAACGCATCCTGATTGATGCATCAACCTTTGCGGGTGGGATCCAGCCGTCTTCACCCAGACGGCCGTACGGCCCGGGCAGCGCGACTCAGCACACTCAGACCCTGCCCAGCGCCTCGAGTCGGGCGCGAAGCGTCGCCGCGATCTGTTCGGCTGCGGCGAGCTGGTCCGGCGTGAGGGGATCAGTGAACAGCTCCCGGACGGCCCGCAGATGAGGCAGGGACGCACCCCGGAACGCTTCCGCACCCTCGGGCGTGAGCACCACTTCAGCGCCCCGGCTGTCGGTGACGCACTCTTCGCGCCGGATCAACCCTCGCCGCTCCATACGCCCCAGCTGGTGCGAGAGACGGCTGCGCTGCCAGCCGATACGGGCCGCCAGTTCGGAGGGGCGCAGCCTGCGCCCCTCCGCTTCGCACAGCGCGAGGAGCACGGCGTAGTCGCCGGGCGACAAGGAGGACTCACTGTGCAGACGTGACGCGAGTTCGGACCGGAGCGCTTCCGTCGTCTCGATGAAGTCGCGCCAGATCCGCAGCTCCTCGGCGGTGGGAAACAGCTTGCGTCTCTCTGTCATGGTGTCGCCATCCCTCTTGTTGACATGTCAATCATAATCAGCAATGCTTGATGCGTCAACTTCGAACTTGGAAGGTAGGGCACCCGCCCATGTCTGATCCCGTCTTCGGTCTGGATACGTTCGGCGACGTACCGGAGGACGACTCCGGCACCCCGGTGTCCGACGCCAGGGCCATCCGGCAGGTCGTCGAGGAGGCCGTTCTCGCGGAGGGGACCGGCGTCGACGTCCTCGCCCTCGGTGAGCACCACCGTCCGGAGTTCGCGATCTCGACTCCCGAGACCGTGCTGGCCGGCATCGCCACCCGCACCGAGCGGATCCGTCTGTCCTCCGGCGTGACCGTGCTCAGCTCCGACGATCCGGTCCGGGTGTTCCAGCGGTTCGCGACCGTGGACGCACTCTCGAACGGCCGGGCCGAAGTCATCCTCGGGCGCGGTTCCTTCACCGAGTCGTTCCCCCTCTTCGGATACGACCTGAGCGACTACGACGTGCTGTTCGAGGAGAAGATCGAGCTCTTCGCCAAGCTGCTGGAGGAGAAGCCGGTCACCTGGAGCGGCACCAAGCGGGCCCCGCTCGACAACGCCGATGTCTTCCCCAAGACCGAGTCCGGGCACCTGAGCACCTGGGTCGGTGTGGGCGGCTCGCCCCAGTCGGTCATCCGCACCGCGCACTACGGCTTCCCGCTCATGATCGCCATCATCGGCGGCAACCCGGAACGCTTCGCGCCGTACATCGACCTCTACCAGCGCGCCACCGACAAGTTCGGCACGACCGCCCACCCGGTCGGGATGCACTCGCCCGGCTTCATCGCCGACACGGACGAGGAGGCCAAGGAACTGCACTGGCCGCACTACAAGGTCATCCGGGACCGCATCGGCGCGCTGCGGGGCTGGCCGCCGGTCCGCAAGGAGGAGTACGAGGCCGAGATCGAGCACGGCTCCCTCTACATCGGCTCGCCGGAGACGGTCGCCCGCAAGATCGCCCGCGCCATCAGGGCACTCGGCGTCGGTCGGTTCGACCTCATCTACACCACCGGAGCACAGCCGGTCAGCGCCCGCCTGCGTGCCGTCGAGCTGTACGGCACGCAGGTGATCCCGATGGTCCGCGACATCCTCGCAGGCTGAGGCCGTGAACGGAGAAGACATGGGCACCACGGACGTGCGCACGATCGGCATCCTGGGTGCGGGGAAGGTCGGCACCGTGCTCGCACGACTGGCCGTGGCAGCCGGTTATCGCGTGCTCGTCGCCGGATCGGGCGACCCCGCCAAGATCGCTCTCACCGTCGAAATCCTCACCCCCGGCGCGGTCGCGGTCACCGCGGAGCAAGCCGCGGCGCGATCAGATCTTGCCGTCCTGGCCCTCCCTCTCGGCAAGTACCGCAGCATTCCCGCCGAAGCACTGCGGGGCAGACTCGTCGTCGACGCGATGAACTACTGGTGGGAGGTCGACGGCGTGCGAGCGGACCTCACCGACCCGCGCACCTCGTCGAGCGAGATCGTGCAGGCCTACCTGCCTGGATCACACGTGGTCAAAGCCTTCAACCACATGGGCTACCACGACCTCGAGGACGGGGCCCGGCCCGCCGGAATCCGTGGCCGCAAGGCCATCGCCATCGCCGGTGACGACCCCGAGGACCTCATCACCGTCTCGCGCCTCGTCGACGACCTCGGCTTCGACCCCGTCGTCGCGGGCCCGCTGGCCTCGGGGGTACGGCTGGAGCCGGGCACCGAGCCGTTCGGCGCCAACGTCGACGCCGAGGAGCTGCGCGCGATGCTCAACCGCTTCCCGGAATCGGAGCGTGGACGGACTGTCATCAGCGCCCGGACCGCTGCTCCAGCACCCTTTCGAGCAACAGATTGACACGTCACCTTTCCTTCTCTAATTTAGATGACGCATCAATTACGGTTGTGGGGCTCAAGGCCTTCTGACGACAACCGCAAGAGAGCGCGAACCAGAACGCCTCCCACACACCTCCCGAACCTTCGTTCAGGCAGCCACAACCACGATCACCGTTAGGGAATTACATGACCAGGATCGGCATCATCCTCGGCAGCACCCGACCCAACCGCAACGGCGAGCAGGTGGCCAAGTGGGTCTATGACATCGCCTCCCGGCGCAGTGACGCCGAGTTCGAGCTCGTCGACCTGCGTGACTACCCGCTGCCGCACCTGGACGAGCCGCTGCCCCCGTCGATGGGCCAGTACCAGAACGAGCACACCAAGATGTGGGCCGAGAAGATCGCCTCCTTCGACGGGTTCGTCTTCGTCACCCCGGAGTACAACCACAGCACGTCCGGCGTACTCAAGAACGCCATCGACTACCTCTACAACGAGTGGAACAACAAGGCCGTCGGCTTCGTGTCGTACGGCGGGGTCGGCGGCGCCCGGGCCGTGGAGCACCTGCGACTGGTCGTCGGCGAACTGCAGATGGCCGACGTGCGCCAGCAGGTGGCGCTGTCGCTGATGACCGAGTTCGAGAACTTCAGCGTCCTCAAGCCCAACGACTACAACGTGCAGGCCCTCGACACCCTGCTCCACCAGGTCGTCGCCTGGAGCGGAGCCCTGGCACCGCTCCGCGCCGCCGCCTGAGCCACAGCTCAAGCCCCTGCCGGGCCCGGTGTCACCGGGCCCGGCAGGGGCAGTCCCCGTTCTGATCCGGCTCCGACCCGATCCGGCACCCGGGAGGAGCGCTCACCGCGCGAACGATGAAGGATCACCAGGCGATGACCAACGGCGACGGACTCGCGGGATTCCTGCGCTCGCGTCGGGAGCAACTGCGCCCCGAACAGGTCGGCTTGCGCTCCGCCGGCCGACGGCGGACACCCGGGCTGCGGCGAGAGGAGCTCGCCACACTCGCCGGCCTGAGCGTCGAGTACCTGGAGCGGCTGGAGCAGGGCCGGGACACCAACCCCTCGGTCGCGGTGCTCGCCGCGCTCGCGGAGGCGCTGCGGCTCTCCGACGACGAGAAGCGGCACCTGGCGATGCTGGCCATGAAACGGCACAGCGCCGCACTCGTCCCGGCTCCCCACCCGGTCGGTGAGGAGCCGCGATCCACAGTGCGTGCGCTGCTGGACCATCTCGATCCCACGCCGGCGTGCCTGCTCGGGCCGATCTACAACCTCGTGGCGTGGAACCGCGCCTGGGAGACGGTGGTGAGGCCGCTGGGAGCGCTGGATGAGGACCGGCCCAACTTCGGCCGCTTCCACTTCCTCCACCCCAGGGCGCGCCGGATCTTCGCCGACAGCGAGTGGGAGACCATCGCGGACGAGCTGGTCGGCTGGCTCCGGTCCGCCCAGCCGGACTGGGGTTCCGACGACGAGTTCCGTGACCTCGTCGAGGACCTGGGCTCGGTGCCCGAGTTCGCGCGGAGATGGGCCGCCCACCCGGTCGCGTTCAGGCAACCGGGCAGCCGGCGTCTCCTTCACCCCGATGCCGGGACCCTGCGCTTCACGATCGAGGTTCTCCTCGTCGGAGAGGCCCATCACTGGCTTCAGCTGTGGGTGCCGTACGACGAGCAGACCACGTCCGCCATCAACGACCTGCTCAACGCGCCAGGGAATGAGCGAAGCCGCTGACACTGCGGACGTTCGCGGCGTAGACGTCGGGCATCGTCGCGCGGAAGAGGATCTCGGCCTCGTGCGACAGGCCCGGATTCATCCAGGCGCTCGCCGGGACGCCCGCCGCGAGCAGCTTGCGGTAGTAGTCGAGTCCCTCGTCCCGCAGTGGGTCGACCTCGTTGACCGAGATCACGTGCGGCGGAAGTCCTTCCAGGTCGGCGGTGGTGGCCCGAGCGGGCCAGCAGGTCGCCTCGTCGATGTGTGCCGAACCAGGGTCGTAGATCTCGGCGAGTACCTGCATCATCTCGCGATGGTTGAAGTACCCGTCGTACTCGGCCACGGAGCGCGGCGCCTCGCTGCCGTCGGCCCACTTGCCGTAGACGTACGGGCACTGCGCATACACCCCGGAGATCGCCGAGAGGAAACCCTCCCGCTTGGCCTTGATGGCCAGCGCGAGAGAGAGGTTGGCACCGCCCGAGTCGCCCGACACCACGATGTTCGACACGCCCAACTCGGAGGCATGCTCCGCGACCCACTTCACACCGGTCGCGCAGTCCTCCAGCCCGGCCGGATAGGGGTGGGGGCCGAGTTTGCCCGCGCCGTTGCGGAACTCGACGCCGACGACGACCAGGCCGGTGGCCGCCAGTTCGCGCCGCCAGCGGTCGTAGACCGCACCCGTCGCCCCCATCATGACCATGCCGCCGCCGTGCAGGTGGTAAATGCACGGCAGCGGACCCTCCGCAGCCTCCGGACGGGACACGTACAGCTTGATCTCATGGCCGTCCGCTCCCACCACGGTGTGCGTCTCGGATACGACCCCTTCGACCTCGGGCAGTCCGGCCATCAGTGTCTCGAACACCGGCTCGAAGGCGGCCTCGGCGCCTTCCGCGAACTGCAGTAGTTCCGCTCGCGTGGAACGAGGGCTCACCGGTGGCGCCGCCGCCGGCCCGTCGAGCCCGAACGGTGCCAACGCCGCTACGACACCCGGATGGACCCGGGGATCGGTCCTGAGCGACAGCTCAGGGTCTCCGAGGCGCCCCGGTGCGGCGTTGCGAAGTTCCGTAGCACTTTCCGTCGTCACGGACGGACTCCTTCTTGCAGCAGGTGGATTTTCGGTGGGTTCAGGACGGTGTCCGCGTCAGCCGCGGAAGAGTGCGCCGGAGTCGGGGACCGGGGCGTAGGCGCCGAGGGAGGACAGCACCTGCCAGGAGGTGGCGGTGGCGGCGGTGATGACGGGCAGGTCGACGACGGCTTCGGCGGCGGGGATGGCGTCCAGGGAGGGCATCTGCACGCAGGCGCTGAGCACGACCGCGTCGGCGCCGCGGGTGTCGAGGCGGCCGGCGATCTCCGGCAGCTGGGTCTGGTCGAGGCGGCCGACGGCGAGGTTGTCGTCCACTTCCAGGCTGATCGCGTCCTGGACCTCGATGCCCTCGCCCTCGATGTAGTCCACGACGCGGGCGGTGAGGGGCTTCATGTACGGGGTGACGAGGGAGACCTTGCGGGCGCCGAGGTGGTGCAGGCCGGCGACCAGCGCCCCGGCGCTCGACTTCACGTCCACCGGGGCTCCTGCGTCCGCCGCCGTCTTGGTCAGTCGTTTTTCGATCTCGCGGTGTATGCCGCGGCCCTGGGACATGATGGCGACCAGGCAGGCGTAGGCCATCACGTCCACGTCCGCGTCGGCCAGTTCGATGGCGGCGCGGTCGGCATCGGCGTTCATCGCGGCGAGCTCTTCGGCGCTGACCGTCTTCATCCGCATCCGGCTGGAGTGGAAGGTGAACCGGTCACCGGTCGCGGCCGCCACCCGCCGCAGCACTTCAGGGACTTCCGTCTCCATCGTCGTGTTGGAACTCGGCACCAACAGGCCCACGCGGTAGGAGGTCATCGCCGTACACCTTTCGTCAACGCATGCGGGTAGGCCATGACGGTTTCACCGGGCACCCCTCGGTGGAACGCCCGGCGGATACTCCGTACTCGCAGGGCGAGGCTCGGCAGCGTCTCCCTGGGAGTACGGAGTATCGGCCCGGCGTTCCACGCCGGTTCCGCGGCGTCCATCGTCGATGCCAAGCAGCCGAACCGAACGGAAAGGGACGTCCGATGGAACTGAGGCCGATGCGATCCTGGATTCACCACAGCAGGGGCAAGGTGCTGCGGCAGGCGGAGACGACGCGGGACGAGCTGGGTCTGCACGAGGACATGCTCACCCGGCAGGGCTTCGAGGGCCGTGACGCACACCTGTACCGGCGCAACGAGCCGATCGCCTGGAAGCGCGCCGAGGAGGGCGCGGAAGCATACGACTTCGACGGGGAAGCGGTGGAACCCACCGACCTGACGCAGGCCGACGGCGGCCGCTGCGGCTGCTCCACAACCCCGACGTGTCGATCTGGGTGAGCCGACGCAGCGCCAACATGCCCTATTCGGTGCGCAACGCCGACGGGGACGAGCTGTACTTCGTGCACGAAGGCACCGGCACCTTCTACACCGAGTTCGGCCCCATCCCCTACGAGCCCGGTGACTACGTCCTGCTGCCGAAGGGCACGACCTACCGGATCCGCCCGGCCGTCCCGGAGAACTACTTCCTGATCGTCGAGTCGACCGAGGAGCTCGGCTTCGCCGACATCGGACCGTTCGGCCGCCGCGCCCCGTTCGACCCGACCCTGCTGTACGTGCCCTCCCCCGCGCTGGACGAGCTCGGTGACGGCCGCAACGAGGACGGCGAGTGGCCGGTACGGATCAAGTCCCAGAACGAGTACAGCTCGGTGTACTGCGAGTTCGACCCGATCGATGTCGAGGGATGGAAGGGCGACCTGTTCCCCTTCAAGCTCAACATCCGGGACTACCGGCCGGTCATGAGCGACCGTATCCACCTCATGCCGTCCGCGTACGCCGTTTTCGCCACGCCGAGCTTCATGGTGGGCAACCTGGTCCCGCGCCCCTACGAGACGGCGCCGGACGCGGAGCTCGTCCCGGCGGTCCACCGCAACATGGACTACGACGAGTTCACGTTCGTCCACCGCGGGCCGGTCATGGGCCTGGACGTCGCCCACGCCGGCATGTCCCTCGTTCCGCGGGGCCGGCACCACGGCTTCCCGGAGCAGATGCAGAAGGAGCTCCGCAAGAACTTCAAGCCGGGCGACCGCAACGAGATGCAGATCGTCTTCGTGGACACGCTGCGCCCGCTGCCGCCCTCCCCGGAGCTCCTGGACACCAGGCGCAAGGGTGAGCACTTCTTCGAGGGCGGACGAGGAAGGAGTGACGCCCAGTGACGCAGCAGAAGCAGGTCAGCACCACAGCCGTCGGCCTGATCGACTTCGAGGCGCTGCCGGCGGGGACCGACACGACGCTCATCTCGCTCGCCGCCGCCGACGGCGCCGGCTCCCGAGGGGTCCTCTACGCCCGGGGCGGCGAGCGGACGGTGGTCGTGGTGTCGCACCCCCGGGGCGACATGAGCCGCCACTACGCCGCTCCCGCGGCCCTGGAGGCCGGGTACGCGTTCTACGTCCACCAGCCCCGAAGCCTGAACAACGACGTCGACATCGAGCACGAACGGCTGCTGCTCGATCTGGCGGCGGGGCTGAGCCACCTCAAGAACGAGCAGGGCTACGAGAAGATCGTGCTGCTCGGCAACAGCGGCGGCGGTTCGCTGCTGACGTTCTACCAGCAGCAGGCGAGCACGCCCCCGCCGGGAAGGCTGACGGACACCGCGTCCGGGGACCCGCTGGACCTCAACGCGGTGGAGATGCCCAAGGCGGACGGTGTCGTCCTGATCGCCGCGCATCCGGGCCAGGGTTCGTTCATGCTGACCGCCATCGACCCGTCGATGATCGACGAGGCGGATCCGCTGGCGGTGGACCCGGAGTTGGACATGTACAACCCGGCGAACGGGTTCCGTGAGCCCCCGGAGCCGAGCAAGTACTCCGTGGAGTTCCTCGAGCGGTACCGGGCGGCGCAGCGGGCCCGCGTGGCCCGGCTGGACGCCCGGGCCCGCGCCCTGATCGACGAGCAGCGGCGCTACAAGCAGAAGATGCAGGAGCCGGGCTTCGCGGACCTGCCGCTGGAGGAGCGCACCTACATCACCCGCCGCGTGTTGGTCGGCCAGTACATGGTCGTACACCGCACGGAGGCCGATCCGGCCTACTTGGACGTGAGCCTGCACTCCTGGAAGTCCACCCGTAAGCCCGCCTCGATCCTCGGACCCCGGCCGGACCAGATCAACTACGCGCCCGGTGGGTTCGGCAGGCTCGCCACGCCGCGAGCGTGGCTGAGCACGTGGTCGGGACTGTCGACCCGGGCCGAGCTCATCGAGTCGCTGAAGTCGATCCACGAGCCGCTCCTCCTGATCAATCTGACGTCGGACAACATCGTCTTCCCCGACGACAGCCAGGCACAGCTCGACGCCAGCCCGGCCGAGGACAAGACGATCCGGTTCGTGGAAGCAGAACACTTCGCCACCCCCCTCCCGAAGCGGGAAGAGGCCCTGCGACTCGTCGCCGGGTGGCTCGCTGCACGCTTCCCCGCAGCGCGGACCCTCTGACCGCTTCCTCAGGTCGGCGGGGAGGCGGTGCGGCGCCTCCCCGCCGACGCGGTGACACAGCCCAACACGACCACCGACTGGGTGGGCCCTATCAGGAGGATCACGTGAAGCAGTTCGTCGTGACGCTCGGACTCGTCGGAGGACCGCCGAGCCCGGAGATGAGTGAGGCGCAGTCGGCATTCCTGGCCAAGCTGTACGAGCAAGGCACCCTCACGATGTCCGGTCCGTTCAGCGACGGCGGTGGCGGTATGGCCATCCTGCGCTGCGACTCTCTCGAAGAAGCGCAGGACATCTACCGAGAGAGCCCCATCGTCCGCTCGGGCGGCGCGACGGTGGACGTGCGCGAATGGAACGTCGTGTGGGGATCGGCGCAGCCCTGACACCGCCGAGGCAGTGCTGGCAGGGCGACCGAGCGGCGTCTTCCCCGGACGGCTGGAAAGGATCAGCGCGCCGCCCACTCGAGCGTCCGCTGGGCCAATTCCAGCGTTGACGACGGGTGCTCGCCCGCGCCGCCCGTGCGGAACCCCGGCCGCGGGTTCCGCACGGGCGGCGACGTCGTTGGCGGCGAATGCATCGGCGGGGCGGCCCATGTGCCGGTACATGGTGCCCGCGTGACTCCAGAACTTGATGGCCTGGTCGCCGGACATCTCGGCGCGGGCCTGGGCCTCGCGCATGTGCGCCTTCGCGACGTCGTAACGCCGACCGTCGATGGCGGCCCACATCGCCGAGGAACGGAAGGCCGCTGCGGAGGCGTAGAGGTTGCTGCGTACGCGCTGGGTGGCGCTGCCCGCGTTCTGGAGGTTCAGCGCCTCGTCGGCGAGCGCGGCGGCCCGCTGCTCGATGCCGAGTTGTCCGCCGTGGCGGTGGTCGCTGGCGATGATCTCAGCGAAGCGCTTTTGCAGACAGTCGACGTCGCTCATGCCGATACGGCGCGGCGATGCGGTGCCGGGAGCGGCTGCTGCCGCGGCTATGCCGCCGACGAGGGTACGGCGCTTCATATCGGGGTCCTCCTGCTGCGGTGGAGCCGGGGTGGACGGAGTCCGGCCCCGTGGCACGAACCCTAGAGCGATGGCGGGCAGGCCGCTGACGTCCTCAAGTGCTTTGCGGGTAGCCGATTTGGGCCACGTGACCCGGCCTGCTTTCCAGGCCCGGACCGATGAGCCGTCGAGGCCGCCAGGCCGGCCGGTCAGCCGCTCTAAAGCCCTGTTCACAGCGTCAGCAAGGCTGTTGGAGCTGTAGCCGTGTTCGGCCATCCACGCCTCAAGAACTGTGTTGCGCGTGGTGTCTATTCACGCACGGTAGCTCTCACACCCCCTCACCCACCAGGTAAACGAAGGGTCAAATCGTCCTAGGTCCATCCGTCGGGTGGACGGCTGATCGCCCTAATCACCTTGCTGTGAAAGGGAGTTGTCTTGTTGCTGGCCGCTCGCCACGCCCTACCGGGCGAACGGCTGTTGACGGCCCGGCCCGCCCCTGAAGTCCCCCCGATGGGGTGGGCCGGGCATCGAGACAACACGAAGGCTCCCCCAATGACGAGTCTCAGTACGCCAGTTCAAGCCGCGTCCGTCGGCCACCCTGCCTATAGCCAGACCTTCCCGTGCGAGCCGTCCACGGCTGAGATCGGCCGCAGGCTTGTCCGGGACGTCCTCGCCATATGGCACCTCAACGACCTCGCCGACCGGGCTGCGCTGATCATCACAGAGCTGATCGCGAACGCCTCCAGGCACACCCCGTGTCCCGAGATCCGCCTCATTGTCTGGCGGCCGAGCGCGAGACGACTACGTGTCGGGGTCGTGGACCGGGAACCGTCGCGTCTGCCCGTACTCAGCCAGGCGGCTGACGACGACGAGTCGGGCCGCGGACTGCTCCTCATCGATGCCGTCGCCGGCCGCTGGGGCTACGACCTGCAAGGCTCGGGCCGACGCCCATGGGGCAAAGAGGTCTGGGCCGAACTCCGCACCGAGGGCGACGAGTGAGCATCCCGGCCACGGCACCCTCACCCCTTCCGGACGTCGCACGACTCCGGCCTCGCCAGCAGATGGCCATGGACTGCGCCCTCTGCGCCCGCCCACTGGGAGCGAGCGGCCGGCGGCTGGGCGGCGAGATGCGCCACTGGGCCTGCCGTTCCAGCTCTGGGCCTGCTCGCGGTCCGCTACGAGGCGACCGTTCGCATCGCGGCCATCAACGAGTTGCTGTGACCAGCTGCCATACGAAACCGGCCAGGATGGCGCGTGAGCGTCAGGAACTCATCGCGGCTCGGTCGGACTCGCTGCGAAGAACACAGAATTCGTTGCCTTCAGGGTCAGCAAGGACTGCCCAGCCAGAGCCATCGGGATTCCGGTGATCGGTGACAAAGGTGGCACCGAGGCCGAGCAGCCGTTCCACCTCCTGCTCACGCGACGTCTCAGGGCGCAAACACAGATGGATCCGGTTCTTGATCTTCTTAGACTCGGGCACCTGGTTGAAGTGCAGCACTGGGCCCTCCGCCAGCAGCACCTGAGTCTCCCGGTCACCCGGTTTGTCCTCCGGATGCAGTGGACGGCCAGTCACCCTGCTCCAGAACCGGGCCAGCTCGTAGGCATCCGCACAGTCAATCGCCACGTTCTGCAATACCGAAACCATGCGCGCGAGCCTTCCTCACTTCCACTCCAGCCGCCACCGAGTTGCGCTCAGCCTTCGCGCACACAGCTCAGGCGCATGGCAGCACTTCCGATACACGCCCTAACGACGCCGACCGCGTCTCGATCATCCACGCCTGGAACGCCTCAACATGCGCCCGGCTGACCTCGACCGGATCCTCGGCCGCCCCATCGGCGTCCGGATCCGGCGAGTACTCCCCCAGATAGCGCGCCAGCTGCGCGGCCGCCAGCAAATAGTTGTAGCGGGTGGTCTCCGGATAGTTTCCCGACCGCAGCGAGCGGTCCCAGTCCCGCAGGAACCCCGACCAGGTCTTGGACAGACCCGCAGTGATCTTGTTCAAGTCCAAGAGCGGCATCTTCGCCGGCCTCCGAGTAAAGGTGCCGATGAGCGGCATGCTCAACCTCGAAGCCCGAATGCGACCCACACAGAAGAAGGGCCCTCACAGGCTCCCGCCTGCGAAGACCCTTCGCACCGTCGGGACGACAGGATTTGAACCTGCGACCCCTTGACCCCCAGTCAAGTGCGCTACCAAGCTGCGCCACGTCCCGGTGCCCGTACCCGCGGCGGCCGCGTGAACGTGCAGGTAAACCCTACCTCATGCACGTGACAGCCCCGGGACGGCACGGATCGGGCGTGCCATCGCCCGCGAGGGCTCAGCCTCGGGTGGCGGGTGTGGCGGGCTCCGGTGCGGTGTCCGGCACGTTGTCGGCCGAGCGGGCCGGGACGGCCGGGCGGCCGGGGCGGCGAGCGGGGACGAGGAGTGCGGCGAGGGCCGCGGCGAGGCAGAGCACGGCCAGCAGGGCGAAGCCGTGCGTGTAGCCGGAGTCGTAGGGCAGGCCCGAGGACTGGAGGCGGCCGGTGACCAGGACGCTGGTCACCGCGGCGCCGATGGATCCGCCGATGGTGCGGATGTTGGCGTTCATGCCGGTGGCCGCACCGGTCTGCGCCGCCGGGACACTGCCTACGATCAGGTTGGCCATGGCGGCGAAGGCGAGCCCGATGCCGAGGCCGAACACGCCTGCGACGAAGGCGACTTGCCAGGGCCGGTCGTGCCACAGGGCGAGGAAGCCGCAGGCGACGGCACCGAGCGCGGCGCCGGTGATGAGGAGCATCTTGGCGCCCAGCACCGGCTCCAGCCGACCGCTCAGCACGCCCGAGAGGAACATCGCGACCAGCATCGGCAGCATGAGCAGCCCGGCCTCGGTGACGCTCGCGCCGAAGCCGTACCCCGCGGAGCCGGGCGTCTGCACGAACCCGGGGAGGAAGGACCAGATCGCGTACATGCCCGCGCCGAACAGCAGCGCGGCGGTGTTGGTGGTCCACACCGCGGGCAGCCGCATGACCCGCAGGTCGATCAGCGGGGTGCGGGAGCGGGCCTCGGCCAGCAGCCACAGCGCGAACAGGGCGACGGCAGCGGCGAACAGGCCGATGACGCGGGCCGAGCCCCAGCCCCACTGGCCCGCCTGGCTGAGCGGCAGCAGCAACGCCACCAGCCAGGCCGACAGCAGCGCGGCGCCGAGCCAACTGACGTTTCCTTCGGCCCGGTTGGGCGATTCGGGTACGTACCGCAGGGCGATGAGCGTGGTGAGTGCGACGATCGCGACGGGGATCCAGAACAGCCAGCGGTAGTCGAGCGCGGAGACGATCGGTCCGGCCGCGACCATGCCGACGCCACCGCCCGCGGCGATCACCGCGGACAGGTTGCTGATGCTTCCGCTGACCTGCGCCGGGGCGAACTCGTCCCGGATGATGCCGAAGGAGAGCGGGAACAGGGCTCCCCCGACTCCCTGGACGACGCGGGCGACGATCAGCACACCGATGCTCGGCGCGAGCGCGGCGAGCAGACAGCCGGCCAGCACCGTCAGCAGGACGGCAACGAGGGTGCGCTTCTTGCCGATCAGGTCGCCGACGCGGCCGAGGATCGGAGTGAACACCGAGGCCGACAGCAGATAGGCCGTCATCACCCAGGTCGCGGTGGACTGCGAGGTGTGCAGGGCGTGCTGGACCGTCGGCAGGGCAGGCGCGATCAGGGACTGGAGCATGGCGAAGACGCCGGCACCGGTCGCGAGGACCGCGAAGGTGAGACGGGTGGACTTGCGGGGCATGAAAGGCCTCTCCGGACAGGACAGGTGCGGCCGAGGTCATCCGGCGCGGACGTACGGACGGGCGCGCTGCGGGGCAGCGTCGGGCACGCCGACGGCCGCGGGGAGCGGTCGCGGAGGGGTGTGGCGTAGGGGACGGGCGGTGCACTCGGGTGCAGGGCCCGTGGCAGGGTCGATACGGGGGTGTCTGCGACGGGGGCGTG